>JALGZO010000510.1 GCA_025774865.1 bacterium
CCTGAGCTACCGCCCCCAGAAGTGGGTGCGATGGTTGGGGCCGGTCCTGACCTACGAGACGAGCTACAACGAAGATCAGAGTCCCGTCGCCCAGGCGCCGGACACGCCCCGGAAGCTCCGCCGCGTCCAGAACACCGCGGCCCGAGAGATCTCCGGGGCGATCCGCCTGCGGCAAATCTTCAAGAAGAAGGAAGAGGACAAGCCGACGCGGGCGTCGCCGCGCCGTCCGAACTTGCCCGGGGGCGCTAACCGGGGTCGAACACCTCCCGGTGAAGGAGACGGGCAAGAGGGCGCGGGCGCCGAGGGTGCGGAGGGCTCAGGGGCGGGAGAAGAGGCCGGTGCCGAAGGAGGATCTTCGGGACCGAGCCTGAGCGGGATCTACAATGGGTTCGTGTCGTTCGCGAACACGTTCGGCGATCTCCGATTCTCGTATCGTGACGATCGGTCGTCGCGGTTCAGTCGGGTGAGCGACCGCCCGCACATCTTGTACCAGTTCGGGGTGCGCGACCTCGATCGGAGTCTCCTCGTTCCGGTGGAGGGCACGGGTGGCGCCGGTCTCATCGAGGACAACACCAGCGAAGCGTTCACGTCGACTTTCGACACGTCGTGGCAGCCCTCGGGGAGTTTCTACGTGGACTTCGCCTGGTCGCAGTCGATCGCAAAGACCTCCGTGACCGGCAGCCGGAACAAGACGTTCACCACGACGTTCCCCGACCTCTCGCTGAACTTCGAAGGATTGGAAAACAGGGCGTTCCTGAAACGTTTCACGAGATCTTCGTCGCTCAACTCCTCCTATCGACGCTCCGTCCGGCAGAGCGGGGCACTCCCTCGGCTCGGCGAGGCGCCCCCTCCCGGGGAGAGAAACTGGTTCGACTCGGAGACCGTATCTCACGATTTCGCGCCACTCGCAGCCTGGCGGGCCACTTGGCACAACGGCATCAACACGACGCTGACGATCGACCGGTCGAAGAACAGCGACGCGAGCGAGTTCCGGGACGCCGTCTCGACGACGGAAACGACGGTCAGCAATGTCCGATTGAACGGGCGCTACAGCTTCTCGGCTCCGCGCGGAGTCTCGTTCTTGGGCCGGCGCATTCGCTTCTCATCGGATCTGACCTTGAACCTCGACTTGAACCGGGGCGAGAACAAGACGGTCGAGTCCACGACCCAGCTGACCACCGGCCAGATCACGACGGCCACGCGGTCCCATACGAAGAACCTCGGGATCACTCCGCGCGCCACCTACAACTTCTCTCGCAAGCTGCAGGGAAGTCTCGACATCTCGTACCAGCGAAGGCAGGACTTGCAGCGCGACCGGACCGACACGACAATCAGCGTCGCTCTCGAAGCTCTGATCCAGTTCTGATCCTCCGAGGCCTCTTCTTGGCGCACCGTTCCTTCCGTCCGCGGGCGTGGCTCATCATGTTGTCGTCCGCGTCGGTCGTCACGGGATGCGGCGAACGGGAATTCGACGAGGCCCGCGCGTTCCGTCACCTCGTGGACCAGGTCGAGATGGGACCGCGGGCGCCCGGGTACCCGGGGCACGGGCAGGCGCTCGACTACTTCCGGAGCCACCTCGAGTCCCGGGCCGACCGCGTGTTTCTCCACCGTTTCGAGGTCACCTCCCCGCTCGACTCGTCCGTGGTCGAGCTGCAGACGGTCGTCGCCGTCTTCAACCCGGACAGCCCCACGCGAATCCTGTTCGGAGCCCACTGGGACACCCGTCCGGTGGCCGACCAGGAAACGGACGAAGCCCTTCGCCAGCTCCCCGTGCCCGGGGCGAACGACGGGGCGTCGGGGGTGGCGGTTCTGCTCGAAGTCGCGACCGCCCTCGCGGCGCGGTCGCCGAAGATCGGAGTCGACCTCGCTCTCTTCGACGGTGAGGACCTGGGACGTCCGGCCGAAGCCGAGACGTACGCCCTGGGGTCGGCCCGATTCGTCGAGGATCACCCCGACTACCGGCCGGTGTTCATGGTCAATCTCGACATGGTGGGGAGGAAGGGAACGCGCATCCCGAAGGAGTCTCATTCGGTGCTGGGGGCCGCTTGGCTCGTGGAGCGATTGTGGGCCATCGGACGGGAAATCGGCACGACGGTCTTGGTCGACTCCATTGGGCCGCCCGTCTTCGACGACCATATTGCGTTCTTGCGGGCCGGGATCCCCGCCGTCGACCTCATCGATTTTCAGGATCCGAACTGGCACACGACCCACGACCTGCCAGAGGCGTGCGCCCCTGAGTCGCTCGGGGAAATCGGACGCCTCGTGCTGGCGATCGTGCGGGACGCGGAGCGGACGCTGAGACCTTGACAGCGCGGGGCGAAACCGCCACATTGTCCAGTGTGGGCCTGCGGGAAACCGCAGGCCTCGTTTTTGCCCAGGATCGGGGCTCGGTGTACCCCGGGAGATGCCATGGGGAGCCGCGATCGGGAGCTGTTCGAGCTTCTCGAGCCAATCGTCGTTGCCCAGGGCGTGGGCCTCGTGGAGGTCCGGCTCATGGGGGGGGCGGGTCGGCCAGTGCTCCGCGTGGTGATTCATTCCGCCGCCGGGGTCTCTCACGGAGATTGCGCCCGAGTGACCCGCGCGGTCGGAGACGCCCTCGAGGACGACCGCGTCCTCGCCGGAAGCTACCGGCTCGAGGTTTCTTCCCCCGGGCTCCGCCGCCGGCTGAACGACGAGAGCGAGTTCGAGCTCTTTCGGGGGTACCCGGTCCGGGTGTGGATCGAGGAGGGGGAGGCGACCCGCGAGATCGCGGGGATCTCTCAGGGGACGCGGAAGGGCGAAGGCGTGGTCCTTCGCGAACAGGATGGTACGGAGTCGGTCATTCCCTGGTCCCAGGTGACGAAGGCGCGTCTGGATATGGACGTCGCCCCGGCCAAAGGGCCTGGAGGAACGGGAAGATGAACTACGAGATTCTCGAGGCCCTCGGGCAGATCGCCCGGGAGAAGAACGTCGACAAAGAGCTCGTGATCGAGACCCTGGAGGCCGGCATCGTGTCGGCGGCGCGTCGTCGCTACGGTCAAAACGCGGACATCCAGGTGCGCTTCGACGAGGGGTCGGGGGGCATGTCGATCGAATACGTTCGCAAGGTCGTCGAGGACCTGACGGACGAAGAGCTCGAAATCGAAATCGATGACGCCCGCGTGGAAACCCCCGACGCGAAGGTCGGTCAAGATCTGCGCGTCGAGCTCACCCTCGAGGAGTTCGGGCGCAACGCGATCCAGGCCGCCAAGCAGGTCGTGGTTCAGCGAGTGCGCGAGGCCGAGCGCGAGAACGTCTACCAGAACTACCACAATCGGGTGAACGAGGTCCTGACGGGCACGGTTCAGCAGGTGAACCGCGGCAACATCATCGTGAACCTGGGTCGGGCGGAGGCGCTTCTCCCTTGGCGTGAGCAGATTCGTCGGGAGCAGTACCGTCAGGGCGACACGATCCGCGCCATGATCATCGACGTGCAACGCAACGCGAAGGGTCCGCAGATCATTCTGTCCCGGGCGTCGGGAGCGTTCCTGGTCAAGCTGTTCGAGCAGGAGGTCCCCGAGATCCTCGAAGGAATCGTGACGATCAATGCCGTGGCGCGCGAGGCCGGCGGGCGGGCGAAGATCGCCGTCTCGTCGAATGAGTATCGCGTCGACCCCGTAGGGGCGTGCGTCGGGATGAAGGGTTCGCGCGTTCAGAGCATCGTGCGGGAGCTGTCCGGTGAGCGAATCGACATCGTTCCGTTCTCGGAGGATCCCATCGCGTTCGTCACGAAGGCGTTGTCGCCGGCGAAGATCCTGCAGACGATTCCGAACGACGAGACGAAGCACATGAAGGTCATCGTCACCGAGGATCAGCTGTCGCTCGCGATCGGGAAGAGCGGGCAGAACGCGCGTCTGGCCGCGAAGCTGACCGGTTGGGAAATCGATCTCGTCTCCGAGGAGGACTTCGCGCTCTCACGTGGCCAGGCGCCGAAGTCCGACGCGATCCCGGTGGACGAGCTCGAGGGTCTCGGTCCGAAGACGATCGAGAATCTGATCACGTCCGGCTTCGAGTCCGTTCAAGACATCGTGCGGGCCACGATCGAGGACCTGATCAACGTTCCGGGCGTGGGGGACGTCACCGCCCAGAGGATCTACCTTTCCGCCGTGCAACACATCGAGGCGGTCGAGGAGCAGAAGGCACTCGCGGCGGAGGAGGCGGCGAGCGCCGAGAAGGAGGCCCAGGAAACCGCGGATGCCGCGATCAAGGCTGCGCTCGAGATCGCGCCCCCGGTGGAGCCGGAGGTGACCGACGAGGCGGCGATCGAGCCGGCGGGGGTCGTCGTCGCGGCCGCGGCCGCCGAAGTCGTGGAGGAGGCACCGGCCGAGGAAGCCGAGGTCGCGGAGGAGGCTCCGGCCGAGGAAGCCGAGGTCGCGGAGGAGGCACCGGCCGAGCCGGTGCCGGTGGCGCCATCGGCTCCGCCCGAGAAGCGAGATCCTTCGAGTTACCTCGACGACATCGAGGCGATGGAGTCGGAGCTCTCGGCGGGCTGGGAAGGCGATGACAAGGTCGCCGAAGGGGAGCCGGGCAAAGGCGAGAAGATCCCGGCCGATGACGAGGGCGCGGGAAAGAAGAAGCCGGAGGCGTCCTGAGCCCCGAGGGGGGGACGGTGCCGGTGCGAAGCTGCGTGGCGTGCCGCGGGCGGTTCGACAAGAAGGAGCTCCTGCGCTGGGTGGTCGACAGCGAAGGGTGCGCGGTCCCCGATCCGCGAGGCCGCGCTCCGGGGCGCGGCGCCTACGTCTGCCGCCGCGAGGAGTGCTGCGAGGTGCTCCGCAAGCGAAAGGGAGGCCCGGACTTCCGTCGGGAGGAACGGGCGTTCCAGCTTGCGATTCGCGGGGACGTCATCCAGAATGTCCCGGGCGAATCGCATGAAAACTGAGAGGATCCGAGGGCTTCTCGGACTCGCTCGGAGGGCGCGAACCGTCACGATCGGGTCGCGAGAGACCCGGATGGCCCTCCGTCGGGGCGAGATCCGGCTGGTGCTGCTCGCCTCGGACGGATCGACGCGGGATGGTGAGCGGGTGACCCGCCTGACGGAAGAGCGGGGTGTCCCCATCCGGACGGTCGCGACCCGCGAGGCGCTCGGCTCCTGGGTCGGGCAGGCCGCGGTTGCGGTCCTCGGGGTTCGGGACCCGCATCTCGCGACCGCGGTTCGCGAGGCATTCGACGGAGCGTCGGCTCGCCCGAGGGATAACGGGGAAAAATGAAATGATGAGAAACCGAGACAAGCACCCCGATCCGGCGTTCGCCCCCGATACCGGCTCCGGCAAGGGTACGGTGCGCAGCACGAAGTCCGGCGACAAGTCGAAGACCGAGAAGACGCGCATCTACCAGATTGCGAAGGAGTTCTCCGTTTCCAGCGAGGCGATGCTGACGATCGTTCGCGGATTCGGCGTCGAGGTGAAGAGTCACATGAGCTCGATCGACGAGGCCACCGTCGATCGAGTCCGCAAGGAGTTCGACAAGCAAACCGAGGCGGTCAAGGAAGACTACGCGCGCAAGCGCGAGGTCGAGCGAGCGAGCCGGCGACGCCAGGCGCAGGCGGCCGCGTCCCAGGCGACGGACGCGAAGCCCGGCGCCGACGCGAAAGCCAAGGCTCCCGCGGCGCGCCGCAAGGGGGCGGCCACGGGTGGGCCTCGTCGGGCCGTCGATCAGAAGGTCGTGCGCGCGAACATCAAGAAGACGTTCGCGGAAATGGACCGTGGGCGGCGCCGATACCGGAAGCGCAAGTCCGACGTCGAGGAGGCCACCGAAGAAGGCAACGTTCTGCGCGTCACCGAGTTCATCTCTACCTCCGAGCTCGCGAGCTTCATGAACGTCAGCCCGTCGCAGGTCATCGCGAAGGCGATGGAGCTCGGCTCGATGGTGACGATCAACCAGCGCCTCGACCGCGACATGATCGAGATGCTCGCCGACGAGTTCGAGTTCTCCGTGACGTTCGAATCCGCCATGGAGATCGGGACCCCGGAGGTGGAGGCCGAGGAAGAGGTCAGCGAGGAGAACCTCGCGCCGCGTCCACCCGTGGTCACGATCATGGGACACGTGGACCACGGCAAGACGAGCCTTCTGGATCACATCCGCGAGACGAACGTGATCGCGGGCGAGTCCGGAGGGATCACGCAGCACATCGGCGCCTACCACGTGGACGCGTCGGGTGGGGTGATCACGTTCCTCGACACGCCGGGCCACGAGGCGTTCACCGCGATGCGGGCGCGCGGCGCCCAGGTCACCGACATCGTGATTCTGGTCGTGGCGGCGGACGACTCCGTGATGCCGCAGACGATCGAGGCGATCGACCACGCGAAGGCCGCCGGGGTACCCATCGTCGTCGCGATCAACAAGATCGATCTCCCCGGGGCGAAGCCCGAACAAGTTCGCCAGGAGCTCACCGCGTACGGGATCACGCCGGAGGCGTGGGGCGGTGAGAACATCGTGGTCGACGTTTCCGCGAAGACCGGGGACGGCATGAGCCGGCTGCTCGAGATGATCCTCCTGCAGGCCGAGGTGCTGGAGCTGAAGGCCGACGCGATCCGGTCTGCGAAGGGCACGGTCGTCGAGGCGCGCAAGGAGAAGGGGCGCGGGACGGTCGTGACCGTGCTCGTGCAGGAAGGCACGCTGAAAGTGGGCGACGCGATGGTCGCGGGCTCGCAGGCGGGCCGGGTGCGCGCGCTCCAGGACGAGCGAGGCAGTCGTCTCGAGTCCGCGGGGCCGGCGATGCCCGTGGCCGTGCTCGGGTTCTCTGACGTTCCGCGGGCGGGCGAGTCGTTCACCGTGGTCCCGAATGAGCGCGAGGCGCGGGAGATCGCCCAGCGCCGCTCGCAACTCCTCCGCGAGCAGGAGCACCGGTATCGTCGTCATACGACGCTCGAGACCCTCTTCGACCAGATTCAGGAAGGCGAGACCCAAGAGCTCCGCGTCATCATCAAGGGCGACGTGGAGGGCTCGGTCGAAGCGGTGGCCGACTCGTTGGAGCGGATCGGGACGGACGAAGTGCAGATGCGCGTGATCCATCGCGCCGTTGGCGTGATCAACGAGTCCGACATTCTGCTCGCGGCCGCCTCCGACGCGATCGTGCTCGGATTCCACGTCGAGATCGACGCGAGGGCCAAGGAACTGGTCGCCCGCGAACGCGTGGACGTCCGCATGTACGACGTCATCTACGAAGCCGTGGAAGACGTGCGCGCGGCCATGGAAGGCCTGCTCAAGCCGGACATCGAACGCCGAATCGTCGGCACGGCGGAAGTGCGCCAGGTCTTCCGGATTCCGAAGCACGGTGCGATCGGCGGAAGCATGGTCCTGACCGGGACCATCAAGCGCAACGCGGGCGTCGTCGTGAAGCGGAAGGACGAAGCGGTCACCGAATCGCGCATTTCTTCCTTGAAGCGTTTCAAGGAAGACGTCAGCGAGGTGAAGAACGGCTTCGAGTGCGGTATCGGGGTCGAGGCCTTTCAGGGTCTCCAGGAAGGAGACGTCCTGGAAGTGTTCGAAGAGGTCGAGGTGGCGCGGAGGCTCTAGGTACGGGCTCGGGGCCGATCGCCGGTGAGCAGCGGACTTCTCGATGCAGGGAGCCAGGTGAGGGTCGGTGCGCTCCAGGTTGATTTCCGGATCCCCGGAAGCCAATCCCTGAAGGCGAAGCGGAAGGTCGTTTCCAGTCTCAAGGACCGGATTCGCAGTCGCTTTCCGGTCGCGGTGGCAGAGGTGGGGCACCAGGAGCTCTGGGGGCGCGGGATGATCGGGGTCGCCGCGGTGGGAGAAGAGGGCGGTCTCGTCGAACGGGCCCTTGACGAGACGGTTCGTCTCATCGAGTCCGACGTCCGCGTGATGATCGTGGACGTGGTCCGCGACTCGTACTAGCTCCCTCAACCTCTGGGCCCGGAGGCGCCGAACCGTGCGATCGACCCGAATGAGACGGACTGACGACCTCGTCCGGAAGGTCGTTTCGGAAGCCCTACTCACGACCGTCCAGGATCCCCGCATCGGAATGGTCACGGTCACCGGAGTCCGGGTCTCGCCGGAATTCGACACCGCCCGAGTGTTCGTCTCGATTCTCGGAGACGAGGACGTTCGTCGCGAGTCTCTGGACGGGCTGCGAAGTGCGGCTCCCTTCCTGCAATCCCAGCTGGCCAAGGCGGTGCGGTTCCGGAGGATTCCGCGGCTCAAGTTCATCTACGACGAGTCCGTCGCCCGCGGGTTCCGGATCGACGAAGTGCTGCGCGGTCTCGACTCGCCCGGCGGCAGCGTGCCAGAGGACAGCGACGATCGCGATGAATCGGTTTCTTGATTTCATAAGGCGCCACGACCGTTTTGCGATCGTGTCCCACTTGGATCCGGACGGCGATGCCGTGGGGTCGGGGCTCGGGCTCGCGTGGATCCTCCGGGCGGCCGGTAAGAAGGCGGATTTTCTGAGCTACGGCATTCCGCGGACGTACCAGTGGGTGCCGGGCGTGGAGGAAGTGAAGTCGGATCCCGACCTTCTCGAAGCGCCGCCGGACGGGGTGTTCGTCGTCGACGCGACCTCGCCCAGTCGGCTCGGCAAGATGGAGAAGCTCCTGACGCCGGACCTCCCGGTCGCGAACATCGATCACCATCCCGACAACACGCGGTTCGGCGAGGTCGCCTGGGTCGACCCGTCCGCCGCGGCGGCCGCCTTGATGATCTGGGAGATGGCGCGGGAACTCGAGCTCCCCGTCGGGCACGACGCGGCGACGTGCCTCTATGTCGGACTCGTCACCGACACCGGGCGTTTCACCTATTCGAACACGGACGCGCGCTCGATCGCCGCCGCGGCCGATCTCATCGAGGGCGGCGCGGATCCGCACCAGATCGCGGGGAGGGTCTACGAGAACAACTCGGTCGAAGGCCTGCGTCTGCTCGGCCTCGTCCTGAGTACTCTGGACCTTCGTGACGACGGGCAGGTCGCGAGTCTGCACGTGACGCGCGCCATGCTCGAAGAGACCGGCGCGATGCCGGAGGACGCGGACGGCTTCTCGACGTACGCGCGATCCATCGAGGGAGTGAAGGTGGGTCTCTTCTTCCGGGAATCCGAGGACGGGACCATCAAGGTCAGTTTTCGCTCGAACCAAGGAGTGCACATCGATGGCGTCGCCGGCCGATTGGGAGGGGGCGGGCACCCCAGCGCCTCCGGGGCGCGAGTTCCGGGGCCGATGGAAGCGGCGAAGGAAAGCGTCCTCCGGGCCGTCTCGGAGCATCTCCGAAGCCTCGCCGCCTGAGAGCTCTTTCGTATTCGCAGTCGACAAGCCCGCGGGTCCGACGTCGCACGACGTCGTCGCGAAGGTGCGTCGCGTGCTCTCGGGCGCCCGTGTGGGGCATGCGGGAACGCTCGACCCCGCCGCCACCGGCGTTCTCGTGATCTGCGTCGGGAAGGCGACGAAGATCTCTTCCTTTCTGATGGAAGGGGAGAAGGAGTACGTCGGGACGGGCCGGCTCGGACTCACCACCGACACGCAGGACGCGGACGGCGAGGTGCTTCGGGAACATCCCGTCGACGTCGAGGCCGAGGACGTACGCCGAGCCGCCGCCGCGTTCGTGGGTGAGATCGAACAGATTCCGCCGATGTACTCCGCCGTCAAGGTCGGTGGACAGAAGCTCTACCGTCTCGCGCGGAAGGGACGCGAAATCGAGCGGCCCGCGCGCCGCGCCACGGTGCACGCGTTCGAGATCGGACGCGTCGCGCTGCCCGAATTCGATTTCGTCCTGCGCTGCTCGAAGGGAACCTACGTGCGGACGATTCTGCACGACCTCGGAGAGGCGCTGGGATGCGGCGGGCACCTCGCGCGGCTCGCTCGAGAGCGACAGGGGAGCTTCTCCCGCCGGGACGCCGTGTCCTGGGAGAGTCTTCTGGACGACCGCGCCGCGGAGATCGTGCGCGCGGCGGGAGTGGCCCCGCACCAGGCACTCGAATTCCTGACGGCGCTCGAGGTCCCGCGGAACATGGACGAGCCCCTGCGGGTCGGCGTCCAGTGGCCAGACGAATCCGCCGGGCCGCACCGGATCCCGGTTCGGCTGGTGAAGGGCGGCGATCGCACGGTCGGCGTCGGGCGCGTCACCGACGACGGCGTTCGGGTCGTCTACGCGTTCCCCGTCTCGCGGGGGGGCTTCGGCCGAGGGCGACGGCGGTGATCGTCGCGCGCAGTGTCGCGGATCTGAGCCTCCCGGGTCCTCTCGCGGTCAGCGTCGGGGTGTTCGACGGCGTGCATCAGGGACACCGGGCGGTCTTCGATGCGCTGCGGCGGGAGGCCCAGGCGGCGGGTGCTGCGTCGCTCGTGGTGACGCTGGATCCGCATCCGCTGGAGGTGCTTCGACCGGACGTCGCGCCGACCCTCTTGACGACGCCCGCGGAGCGGATCCGACTCGTCGAGGAAGCGTCCCCGGACGCATTCCTCCTGTACCCGTTCGATCGCGAGACCGCAGCGCTCTCGCCCCCGGAGTTCTTGGACCGCCTCGTGCCTCGGGGTTCGAGTCTGAGGGCGCTCGTGGCGGGCTACGACTTTCGGATGGGAAAGGACCGGTCCGGGGGATTCGAGGAGCTTCGGACCGTCGGCGAGGACCGGGGCTTCCGGGTGATCCGGGTCGGACCGACGGTGTGGGATGGGGAGCCGATCTCGTCGTCGAGGATCCGGGCCCGGGTCGAGGAGGGCCGGGTCAGGGAGGCGGCGGAGCTTCTGGGGCATCCGTACCGGGTGGAAGGGACGGTCGTCCCCGGGAGGGGGATCGGAAGAACGCTTGAGTTTCCGACCGCAAATGTCGATGTCGGAGATCAGAGGAAACAGCTGCCGGGATTCGGTGTCTATGCCGTTCTCGTGCAGATTCTGGACGAATCGTCCGGTCTTCGCCCCGGAGTCATGAATCGAGGGGTGCGCCCCACGTTCGGGGCCGGAGATCCGGTCCTGGAGGTCCACCTGCCGGGGTACGACGGCGACCTCGTCGGAAGGCGCCTGATCCTGTCGATGGTGGAGAGGATTCGTGAGGAGCGCGTCTTCGCGGGTCCTGAAGACCTGGCGGCACGCATCGCCGAGGATGTCCAGGAGGCCCGCAGAATCCTGGAGAGTCGGGAGGCCTGAGTTTCTTTCCTTGTCTCCGACGGAGTCCTCTGATAGATTTCGCCGCTGTTTGAGGGCATAGAGAAGAGAGAGCCCGTAGGCTGACGGGCCGCCCAAGGAGAACCCCCACTGATGACGCTCTCGAAGTTCCCGAAGTCGGACATCATCACGAAGCATCGGCTTCATGACGCCGACTCTGGATCGCCAGAGGTTCAGATCGCGCTCCTGACGGAGCGGATCAATTACCTCACCGACCACTTCAAGGTCCACAAGAAGGACCATCATTCCCGTCGCGGCCTCCTCAAGCTGGTCGGCCGCCGTCGTCGCCTGCTCGACTACCTCAAGGCGAACAAAGTGGACCGGTACCGCGCGATCCTCAAGGAGCTGGGTCTCCGCAAGTAGGGTGAAGCCGGACCGCCCGAGGGGGCGGCCACGAAAGGATTTCCATGAAAACCCTGAAGAGCATGTCGTTGGCTGGCCGTGATCTGTCCATCGAGACCGGTCGGATCGCCAAGCAGGCGTCGGGAAGCGCGTTCGTCCGGTATGGAGACACCGTCCTCTTGGTCACGGCTCAGGCCGCCTCGAAGGACGACCCCACGAGGGACTTCCTGCCGCTCACGGTCGAGTACCGGGAGAAGTACTACGCCGCCGGAAAGATTCCGGGCGGCTTCTTCAAGCGCGAGGCGCGTCCGTCCGAGAAGGAGACGCTCTCCGCGCGCCAGGTCGATCGGCCGATCCGCCCGCTGTTTGCGAAGGGGTGGCGGCGCGAGACGCAGATCATCGCCACCGTGCTCTCATCGGATGGGGAGAACGACGCTGACACGCTCGCCCTGATCGGCGCATCCATGGCGCTGAGCCTCTCCGACATTCCGTTCGCGGGTCCGGTCGGCGCGGTGCGCGTCGGCAACACGGACGGCGAGCTGATCGTCAATCCGACGTTCGAGCAGCGCGACGAGTGCGATCTCGTCCTGACGGTTGCCGGCACGCGCGACGCGATCGTGATGGTCGAGGGAAGCGCGCACGAGGTGCCGGAAGCGACAGTGCTCGGGGCGCTGGAGAAAGCCTTCGAAGAGATCCAGAAGATCATCGACCTCCAGGAACAGGTTCTCGCCGAGGGCGTCGGCAAGGAGAAGGTGGAGTTCGATGCGGGCCTCCCGCCGGACGAGCTACGGCAGGCCGTCACCGAGGCCGTCGGAGGCCGTCTCAGCGAGGCCAATCGAATTCAGGGCAAGCAAGAGAGATCCGCTGCCGTGAAGGCCGTGCGCGACGAGGTCATCGAGTCGTTGAACGAGCGATTCTCGGACGACGATGACGAGCGGCACATGAAGAGCGTGTTCGGGGACCTCGAGAAAGCCGACCTGCGCAAGACGGTTCTCGAGTCCGACGTGCGGGCCGACGGCCGCGGGCCGAAGGACATTCGCCCGATCACGTGCGAGGTCGGCGTCCTTCCCCGGACCCACGGTTCGGCGCTCTTCACGCGCGGCGAGACGCAGGCGCTCGTCATCGCGACCCTCGGAACGTCGACCGACGAGCAGAAGGTCGACGCGCTCGAGGGCTCGTCGTGGAAGAGCTACATGCTCCACTACAACTTCCCGCCGTACTCGGTCGGGGAGGTTCGACGCATGATGTCGACGAGCCGCCGCGAGATCGGTCACGGGAACCTGGCCGAGCGCGCGATCGAGCCGCTCGTTCCGTCGGAAGAGACGTTTCCGTACACCATCCGCGTCGTATCGGAGATCACGGAATCGAACGGGTCCTCGTCGATGGCGAGCGTGTGCGGTGGATCGATGGCCATGATGGATGCCGGCGTACCCACGAAGGCTCCGGTCGCGGGAATCGCCATGGGCCTCATCGGAGAGGGTGAAAAATACCTCGTGCTCTCGGACATCCTGGGGCTCGAGGACCACCTCGGCGACATGGACTTCAAGGTCACGGGGACCGGCGACGGAATCACCGCGCTCCAGATGGACAACAAGCTCGGCGGGATCCCGTTTTCCGTGCTGACGAGCGCTCTCGAGCAAGCCCGAGAGGGGCGGCTCCATATCCTCGGCGAAATGGAGAAGGCGATTTCCACCGCCCGCGCGGAGTTGAGCGAGTGGGCGCCGCGGATCCTGCGGATCATGGTGGATCCCGACAAGATCCGGGACATCATCGGCCCGGGCGGCAAGACGATCCGGAAGATCACCGCCGACACCGGGGCCAACGTCGACGTCGATGACTCGGGTGAGGTCAAGATCGCGTCAGTCGATCGCGAGGGGGGCGAGAGTGCGCTCCAGATGGTGAAGGACCTCGTGGCGTCGGCCGAGATGGGTGCCGTCTACACCGGGCGAGTTCGCCGGGTGGAGTCGTTCGGCGCCTTCGTCGAGATTCTGCCGGGCAAGGACGGCCTGGTGCACATTTCGGAGCTCGACCGGGGTCGCGTGGAGCGCGTCGAAGACGTGGCCAGTGAGGGTGACATGCTCACCGTCAAGGTGATCGACATTGATCGCGACGGTAAGGTCCGGCTCTCCCGCAAGGCGGTCCTCATGGAGGAGGCCGGGGAGGAGTACACGCCGAGTCCGAGGAAACCTTCGAGCGGACCGAGGCGCGGCGGCGGCGGTCGTCGTCCGGCCGGAGCCGGACGCCGTTAGGCGTCGCGGCTGATCAGGGCGCGGGCGGCGCCTGGGTGATCAGTACGAAAGACTCGTTCGACGGCGAGAGCGTGTAGGTCCAGCGCTCTCGTTCGTCGTCGTAGAGCGCGCTCTCGGGAACGAGAGACTCGCCGAGCAGCACCGCGAGGTCCGGCGGATAGGCTCCGGTCTTGACCCGGTACACCTCCAGGGCCACGCGAACTGACTCGCGGCGATGGGCGGCCTCCAGCTGCGCGGAGCGGTTCCGCCACTCCCCGAGCACGGGATCGTCGCCGCGGAACGCCGACAGCGCGCCGCCGAAGAGCGCGCTCATGAGCAGAAGCCCGAGGACAGGAGCCACCCACCGCAGCGTCTTCCGCAGGCTGAACTCTCCAGCGACGGACTCCTCGACGGTGAGCTTGGCGCCCCGCTTGCGCAGGAGCCCGACCCAACCATGTCGGGCGCAGTCGAACAGAATGCGCGTGGCCGTGTAGCGATCCAGCCCGCTCTCGTCGAGGATCTGCTCGATCGTCCGAACGCCGTTCACGAGGGCGAGGACCTGGCGCTCCTCGTCGAAGTTGATCTCCGGCGAGCGACCGGCGCGCGTGAGGACGAGGACGCCGTCCTCCGGGCCGAGAGCGCTGCGCATCTCGGCGATCTCGTCGGCCTTCCGGGCTCCCTCCATCAGGATGGGTCCGATGTCCGCACTGAGGGCATCCTCGGCCGGCGGGCCGACCCCGGTCTCGGTCTCGAACTCGTAGGTGCCCGACTTGATCGACATCAACTCGAAGATGGCCTCTTCCACCATCGCCTCGAAGAGCTCCTGGATCTCATCCCGCTCCAGGACCCCCTCTCGCTCGAGGATCGAGTTCGCGCTGGCGCCGGCGCGGCGCTCTGCAGCGAGGCGGTCGGACTGGTCGGCGGTGATGACCCCCTTTCGGCGGACGTATTCCAGCAGCGGGTCGCCTTCGTCCTTCGGATTCTTGGTCGACGTGATTCGACCATTGTGGAAGAAAACGAATTGCGTCTTTCCCCTCGTCATCACCTTCAGCCAGCCGGCCTTCCGCTGGGAGGCGATCAGCTGCATGATGTCGGGAAGCTCGAACTCGCGAAGCTCGCCCCGGAATGACATCAGACGGTCCTCGTGGAAGTGGGGAGCTGCATGGACGAGTGACGGGCCGTCTGCTCCGGCGGGGGAGCCTGCTGGGGCACCGGCGCCCGCAGATAGGCCCTCACGGACAGGATCGCGAGGAGTGCGAAGAAGAGAAGCGGCGCCACGACCGCGGACGGCCAGCGTGGATCGGAGTGGGCGGGACCGGGAGCGGGCCAGGCCGCGTTGGCCGCTGCGATCAGCAAGAGCACCGCACCGGCACCGAGGAACGCGAGCGCCCGTCGGCGCGAGCCGAGGAGAAGGAGCCCCGTTCCCGGCAAGAGCGCCGAGAGTACGACCGCGGTGGTCCTCCCGGAGCGCGAAACCCGGCGGCGGCGCTCGATGATCATCGCGTCTCGCTTGAGCGGTGCCTGGACGTCTTGCTGGATGGCGTAGCACTCGGCACAGAGACTGCGCCGGAGGGTCCGATAGTGACACTTGCGGCATACGGAGCGCCCGCAAGCTGCACAAGGGAAGACGCGGGGTAGAGTGCGCGCGTACGCCGCGTAGTACAGCGTCAGGAATAGCGGGAGGGACAGCCAGAACGGACGCATGGGAAAGACCAACCTGAGCGTCATCTCGAGCGCGCGCCTCCAACCGAGCGCGGTACGCAGGCCCTCTCCCCGAAGGAACCGCAACCACAGCTGCGTGGCCCCGAGAGAGTGATCACGAACGATGATGCCCTCGGACTCGTCGTTGAGAACGGGGGGAAGGCGGTAACCGAGGTCAGTGGCCCGGGTGAGCGCCTGGTCGGCTTCGTTGAACTCCAGACGCTGCACGAACGCCTGGGCGGTATTGACGTAGACGAGGGCTTCCTTGGGAGCGAGTCGCGCGGCCTCCTCGTAGGCCGCGAGCGCCCGGTCGGATTCCCCCTGCAACAGGCGCACGTTGCCGAGGTTGTTGTGGTAGGCCCAGTGCTCCGGGCGGAGCTCCACCGCTCTTTCGAGGTGCTCCGCGGCTTGCCCGTATCGCTCGGCCCGGCGTTCGAGAAGCGCGAGGCTGGCGAGAAAGTCGGGATCCTCGAGGGCGCCGTCGGGCGCGTCGGTATGCCAGGTGGTCGGCAGAAAGCCGGGGTCCGCGCGCTGGGTGACCCAGAGATTGCGAAGGTACGAGTCCGGGAACGCGGGCTCCATGATGCGGGTCCAGAGCGCGAGGCCGGTGGGTGCAACCATGACCGCGGCGAGCGCCCAGACACAGACGCGACGAGGCCAGGCCTCGAGCGACGTCCAGGTACCGATGGTTCCGATGAGGAGCGCCCAGAAGAGAGCGGCCGTGGGGGCCAGCGACACGACCAGCGCGAAGGGCACCAAGATCGTGAGCCACGCCGCGCCCTCCCGCATCTCCAACGGGAGGAAGTGGAGCCTCTCGCGCACTCCGTGTCGGATGCGCCCGACCTCCTTCCCGATCATGAGCGCTGCGATCGCGACCAGACTGAGGCCGAACGCACCGCCCAGAATCGTGAAGATCCAGGCCGCCGCGCGCTGCTGTGCGACGAACGATCGCAGGCCGCGCGAGATCGCGGTGACCGCCTCCGTCGCGAACCCGGTGTCACGTTCGCGGAAGAGGAGTCCGCACAACTCTCGTCGAGCGGGCGTCAGATCAGGATCGAACCGCAACGCCCAGCGAAGGTCGGCGATCCGGGCGTCAGCGTTCGGGGCGGACGCGGAGCGAGCCCAGTAAGCGTGAGCCCAGACGGGCTCGCGGAGGACGCCTTGCTTCTCCATCTGTTCGAGATGGGCCCGGGCCTCCGTGTCGTTCAGTGGGACGGCCCGAGCGGCCACCTCCGCACCGGAGACGGCGCCGGCGAAGAGGCAGAGTGCGACCACGACGGCTCGCCGTACCGAAAGTCGGATCATATGGCGCCTTCTCCCCGTCGCAGGCCCTTCGAGACTTCTCGCTTTATCGGCGGTGAAGGCACGGAGCTTGAGGGGCCTTGTGCTTCCCCGAATCGCCGCAAGTCTTTGAAAACGTGAAGATTCCGTTTGACACTCGGACCCTCGGAGAGGGAACATTTCGGGTTTTCGGAAGGGCGGGATCGGCCGTGGGCGTCGCTGGCAGGCAGACACCGCGGATGCGGCGCACGGTTCGGTGGCTCGCCACCGCGCTCGCCGTTGTGCTGACGGCGTCGCCGGCGTCGGCGGAGGACGGGCTCACGCTCGGCGTGATTCAGCCGTCGCCGCACTCGGACCTCTTCGTCGGAGTGGTCGGGGACACCCTGGACTCCGAGATCGTCCTCACCGTGCGCGATTCCGGCGGCCTCACCGTCCCGGGCGTCACGATCCGCCTCCGCGCCCTGGGCTCCGGCGGCGGAGCGGTCCTTCCTCTCGAGGAGCAGCTCGTCACCGACGGCCGGGGAGAGGCGACCGTCCGGGTGGCGCTCGTGGGGCCGCCGAGCGACGGTGTCGTTCTGGCCCACATCACGGGACAGGAGAGCGAGCCGAGCGAGATCCGGGTCCGGATCCTGCGGGATTCGTGGCTGGCTTACCTGCTCATGGGGATCGGGGGCGGGCTCGCGCTCTTCCTCTACGGAATGCGTCTCATCGGACGCAGCCTCGAGAAGGCGGCGAGCGGGGACCTGCGCTCGTTCCTGACGTCGGTGGCCGGAAGCCGTGGGCGGTCTCTTCTCTTCGGCACCGTCAGCACGTTGATGGTCCAGAGTTCCAGCGCGAGCACGGTCCTCCTCGTCAGTTTTGCGAGCTCGGGGCTCATGACGGTCCAGCAGTGCCTGGGGGCGGTGCTCGGCGCGGCGGCCGGCGCGACGGTGACCGTCCAGCTGATCGCGTTCCGAGTCTCCGACCTCGATCTGCTCCTGATCGCGGTCGGCTTTCTGCTCACGATGTTCCGCGGCCGCCGGCGGCGCCTGGGCGGCGCCATTCTCGGGTTCGGGCTCCTGTTCTTCGGGCTCCGGGTGATGTCGAACGCGATGGCGCCGCTGAAGGACTTCCCCTTGGTGACCGAGTTCTTCGTCGCGTCGGCGCAAGACCCCTGGCCGGCCCTGATCGCGGCGACCCTGTTCACCGCGATCGCACAGGCGAGCGCGGCGACGATCGGAATCGTGCTGGGACTCGCCTTCCAGGGAATCCTCACGCTCGAGGCCGCGGTGCCGTTCGTGTTCGGGGCCAACATCGGAACCGCGACGACGGCGATCCTCGCGAGCCTGGCGGCCAACGTCGACGGCAAGCGAGTTGCCTGGGCGCACGCCGGCTTTCGCATCGGTGGAGTGATCCTCGGGATGCTTTTGCTCAGCCCTTTCCTGCGCCTCGTGGGCAGCCTCTCGGACGACCTGCCGCGACAGATTGCGAACGCGCACACGTTGTTGAACATCGGCACCGCGATTCTCTTCCTGCCCTTCATACCTCTGGCCGACCGCCTCGTTCGGCGCTTGATCCCGGAGCGCGAGTCGGCGCCGGAGTACGGGCCGAGGGCGCTCGACCCACGTTTCCTCGAGCAACCCTCCGTGGCGATCGCGTCGGCGGTCCGGGAGCTTCTCCGGATGGGTGGACTGGTGGGCGAGATGCTCGACGATGTGAAGGAGTCGTTGCGGCGCGACGACTCCGAGCTCGCGAACGCGATCCGGACGCGGGACGACCAGGTGGATCTTCTCGACGAGGAGATCACGAAGTACCTGGCGGACCTCTCCACGGAGTATCTTTCCGAGCGACAGTCGGAGCGGGTGCTGGATCTGCTGTTCGTGACGAAGGACCTGGAGCTGATCGGGGACATCATCTCGAAGGGTCTAGTGCCGGGCCTTCTTCGCAAGAAGCGGGAACATGATCTCTGGTTCTCGGACGAGGGGTTCCGCCAGATCCTGGAATTCCACGAGGGCGTTCGGGAGATCGTGGAGATCGCCGTATCCGCAATCGCGACCTGGGACCGGGCGCTCGCCAGCCGCGTGCTGGAGAAGAAGCGGGACCTCTCGGAGCTCGAGAGACGCTTTCAACTGGCCCACTTGACTCGTCTGCAGACGGGAAACGTCGAGTCACGGGCTACGACCACGGTGCACGTGGACGCCATGAACGACCTGAAGAGGATCGTCACGCACACGGCGAGGATCGCCTACGCGATCCTCGGGAGGGTGCATCAGTTTCCGCGGGACGACGAGATCGAGGAGAGCTCCCGGTCGGACCGAGATCTGGGGCGCGCCATCGAGGGGAGCGCTGAATGAGTCGAGGGTCGGAGCCCGACGCCGGGACGACCGGCGGAACGAAGCAGACGTACGTGGAGGACCTGAAGGATCATGCCGGGGAGACGGTCACTCTGCGCGGCTGGGTATACAACCTGCGATCGAGCGGCAAGATCGCGTTCCTGATCCTACGCGACGGCACCGGACGAACGCAGTGCGTCCTGTCGAAGAAGGAGATCGGTGACGAGGCTTTCGAGAGCGCCAGAGCGCTGACGCAGGAGTCCTCGGTGAGCGTGACCGGTGCCGTGAACCTGGACGACCGCGCTCCCGGAGGAGCGGAGATCCACGTCGAGTCCTTCGAGGTTCATCAGCTCGCGTACGACTACCCGATCACGCCCAAGGAGCATGGGTCGTCTTTCCTGCTCGACCACCGGCACCTCTGGATCCGGTCCTCCCGGCAGCACGCGACGCTCCGCGTGCGGGCCGAGGTGATTCGTGCGTTGCAGGAGTTCTTCGACGAACGAGGCTACCTTCGGGTCGACAGCCCCATCCTCACGTCGAATGCCTGCGAGGGGACGTCGACGCTGTTCGAGACGGACTACTTCGGGGAACCGGCGTACTTGACGCAATCGGGACAGCTCTACGCCGAGGCGTCGGCGATGGCGTTCGGCAAGGTCTACTGTTACGGACCGACGTTTCGCGCGGAAAAGTCCAAGACCCGGCGCCACCTCACCGAGTTCTGGATGGTCGAGCCGGAGGTTGCGTACATGCGGCTCGAAGAGCTTCTCGGCCTCGCCGAAGAGTTCGTGACGCACATCGTGAGGTCAGTGCTGGAGAGGCGCCGGGCGGAGCTCGAGACCCTCGAGCGCGACATCTCGAAGCTGGAGGTCATCGAGCCGCCGTTCCCGCGGATCCGCTACGACGAGGCGGTCAAGATCGCGCAAGCCGGCGGATCCGAAATGCCGTACGGAGAGGACTTCGGGGCGCCGGAGGAGACGCTCATCTCGGAGGGCTTCGAGAAGCCGGTGTTGGTGACGCACTTCCCTCGGAGCGTGAAGGCCTTCTACATGGCGGCCGACCCCGAGAATCCGGAGCTCGCGCTCTGCGTCGACATGCTAGCGCCGGAGGGGTACGGGGAGATCGTCGGCGGTAGCGAACGCGAGGCCGACCACGACGTGCTGCGGGAGCGGATGCGGCAACACGACATCGATCCCGCGACGATGCCGTGGTATCTGGATCTCCGCAAGTACGGAACGGTACCGCACTCCGGCTTCGGCCTCGGCGTCGAGCGAGTGGTCACTTGGCTCTGCGGGATTCATCATCTACGCGAGACGATCCCCTTTCCGAGACTCTTGAACCGCATTCGGCCGTAGTGTGAGTCCGAGCTTCGCGAGGTCGGGAGGCACCCTCGCCCGCCGTTGCTGCTCGGCTCGCGAGACATCGACGCGAGCCTGCCGGCCACCTGCCGCTCGAGGCTACAGCCCGCCCCGGATCGCTCCCGGATCGTCGGAGATGATCCCGTCCACGCCGAGGGCCGCGATCTCTCTCGCGCGGTCGGGATCATTCACGGTGTACGTCGTGAGGCCCAGCCCACGCTTCCGGACCCTGGCGACGGTCTCCGCCGTCACGTCCTCCTGTCGCAGGAAGAGCCCCGCCAGGTCGAGCTCAGCCTGCGTCCGTTCCGAGGGCAACGGCTGACCGCGCCGGAGAATGAGGGAGCGGGGCGCGCTCGGTACGAGATCGCGCGCGTCGGCCAGCGGCTCTTCCTGAAAGGAAGCGATCCGAAACCGCGCCCCGGGATGCGAGCGCAGGCGGTCGGCGACGTCCTCGAGGACCGATTCCGGAACGCGCTCCTTGAGCTCCATCGCCAGGGCGCACCGGCCGAGGTACGCGTCGAGAGCGTCGGTCAAACGGGGGATCTCTTCCGAGGAGCCGGCGCGCAGCGCCTGGAGGTCCTCCGTCCGGAGCTCGCGAAGTAGTCCCCGCCCGTTGGTCGTTCGATCCACCCGTTCGTCGTGCATGAGCACCGCGACGCCGTCCGAGGTGACGCGGACGTCGAACTCGAACCCCGCCGCTCCGTCGGCGAGCGCACGGGCGAACGAGGCCATCGTGTTCTCCGGCGCCCGGGCGAGCGCGCCACGATGCCCCAAGAGGATCGGGGCGTCGCTCATTGCGTCTGGGGAGCGGCCGGATCGAGTGGCGGGGTGGTGGCATCGGCGGCCAGATCCTGCCCGAGCCGGATGCCGGCGCGGTTGTTCCAGGTTTGCCGGTACTCGTCGTGCGGCGGGCCGGTCGGGTACGCCTCGTCGGGTTCGTAAGGGTAGCCCGACATCGCGTGAAAGGGCAGGGGCTCGACGGTCGCGGAGAACGCCGTGTTCGGATCACCGTCCTTGGCCCATCCGACGAACACGAGGAAGTAGGTGCGCGTCCAGTCGACGTCGACCGGGTCGAGCGCTTCTTCCGACCAGCGCACGGTGCACTCGTCGCCGGAAGCCATGACGACGTACATGTCGTCGGGATCCTGGAGAAGCGGCGTCACGTCTCCGTATCTCGTGTACTGACCGTCGTGCTGATCCCAGGGGACCTCGCCGCTCCGGAACACGTCGTAGTCGAATGTCTCGGGTTCCTCCCCGGTGATGGAGAGAATCGGCTCGGAGTGCCCGCGGTAGTGCAGGTCCGCCGTGTCGGGGAGAAGCGTGGTGACGACCGGCTCGACGTCCGGCTCGCCCACTTGCAAGAGCGCCCGGTCCCAGTAGAGCCGCAACGTCGTGGAGATGCGCAGGACTGCCTGCCCGTCCGGAAAGGCACCGGTGAGATCGACGGGGATCGACTTCGTCTTTCCTCCGGGAAATCCCACCTGTTCGGGCCATTTACGCCACCCGCGCCCGTCGCGGATTTCGATCTCGGGCGGCACGAACGAGTGGCGCGGATCCTGGGAGATCGCCGTGTTGATGGACGCGTTCGTCCAGTAGAACCACCCGGAGAGGTGGAGCGTGAGGGGCGCGTCCGGCGGTACTTCGCCGAAGTCGATCTCGAGCGAGTGCCGCTCGACGATTCCCTGGTAGCGAGTGAGCTCGAGGTCACCGACCACGAGCCCGTCGGTGTGGAGCAGACGTTCCGCGACGTCGCGGCCGCGGTGGTCGACGGCGCGTCGCGGCGGCAACGGCTTCTCGAGCACGTGTACTCCGAACTTCGGAAACGGGGGGAACTGGAACTTCTCGTTCGGCTGGACTTCCGTCCCCGCCGGGTGGTCGATCGCGACCAGGCGGACTTGATCCAGGTACGTGACCTCGCGAAGCTCTTCGGTGACCTGCGCCACGAGCATGCCTTCCTCATCTGCGATCATCTGGTCGTCGGTGACGCGGATCACCTCGTCCCAGTCCGGGGGCACGTAGGAACCCGGCGCGATGGGGAGGCCGAGCGGCGTCACCGTCAGGATGTCGGTGATGTACTCGTGGCGCTCGCCGTTCCACGTGTAGAGGAACGGACAGCTTCCGACGAGGCCGGCCTTCTCCTCGACGACGATCTCGTCTCCGGGCGATGCATCGACGACGGCCTGGCGGATCCCGTTCGGCCAGCGAAGACGCAGAGCGTCGACTCGCCCGTCGCCGATTCCGATGTGCAAAGGGCCTCCGGTGGCGTCGGCTCGGAAGTAGCGATTGCCCGACAAGAGCTCGACGAGGGTACCGACTCCATCGCGGTTGTTCTTCACACCGCGCGGCCACACGATGACCGAGCGGCCGGTCTGCCCCACGTTTTGCGCCAGCCCCGCGCTCGCCTGTGACGTCACCAGATCGAGCCGTCCGGTCGCTTGCGACACGACGACCGCGACCGGATGGGCGGCCGCCTCGGCCAGAAGGCTCACCGGCTCAACTGTCTCCAGAAAGACGAAACCGCCCTCGTTCACGCCGAGGGCCGCACCGCTCTGTCGAGCGGCGACCAGGTCACGCAGCCCGTCGTTGTCGAGGTCGGCGGCCCAAAGGGAGCTGCCCCCGGCGGGCGGCCACAGGACGGGAGGCTGGATCGCGGCCTCCGCCCCGGTCGCTTCGAACTGGAGCGCCCCCGCGTTCTTCGCGACGAAGACTCCGCGAGGCGTCGCCGCGGCGAGATCGAGCGCTCCGTCGCCGTCGAGGTCGGCGACGGCGAGATCGAACGCGCCCGGGGGCAACGCCGTGAGGCTCGAGTTCACGTTGAACCGGCCTCCGCGGAGATTCTCGACGATCACGACGTCACCCTTGCGAGTGACGAAGCCGAGGTCCACGTCCCGGTCGTCATCGAGATCGCCGGAGACGACGACCGTCGCCGCCCCGATCACGTCGAGAGAAGCGGCAGTCGTGACGTCGGTGAACGTCCGGTCGCCGTTGTTCCGGAGCAGAAGGGGCCCGTTGGCCCCGACCGCCACGAGGTCGACATCTCCGTCTTGATCGAAGTCGATCGGCGCGAACGTCCCGACGGACGTGCGCGTAGCGACGAATGGGGGGTCCCAGCCGGCCTCGACGCCGGCGTGCACGTGGATTCCGCGGCCGCCCGCGCGGACCAGGTCTATGTTTCCGTCGTTGTCGAGATCGAGGGCGCGAGCCCTGGTCACGCCGAGGATGCCGGCGAGCCCGCGGCTCGCCGTGACGTCGACCCGCCCGTCCGGGGTTTGCCTGAGGTCGAGCAAGGTCTGTCCGTCGCCCAGGAGCAGATCGAGGTCGCCGTCGCCGTCCAGGTCGGCGGAGTCCGCCCAGCGAATCTCGCCCGGAATGGGCAGCGACTCGAGCACGAAGGCCGGCATCGGACCGGACGCTCGCACGTGGGGAGGGCGTTCGAAGCGCGTGAGATTCAGGAGCTCGCCGATTTCCAGGTCTTCCTCGGAGAGCTCGGCGCCACGGCCGGCGCGAACGAGCTCCTGGTACTCGCGGAGGACGGCCGCTCCTTCGTCGCGACGTTTGAGTTGAATGAGGGTCCGGCCGTAGCGGTACAGCGCCGATGCGTAGTGCCGCGGCGCCCCTTCGGACTCGAGATCGACGATGGCCCGGAACTCCTCGAGAGCGGTCTCGGGCTCCCGGGACCGGACCGCGAGGATCCCGATGTTGTAGTGGAGCTCGGGCGCTTCGCCGCCGAGCTCGCGGCACTCGAGCAGCGCTTCGTGGGCAGCGGTCGGATTCCCGCGACGCTTCTCCAGAATGCCTACGGCGTACACGATCGAGGCATCGGTCAAATCGAGGTCGGCCGCCCGGGCGAGATGCAGCGCTGCCGACTCGAGATCTCCGGCGAGCAACGCGGCGATCCCGGCGTTGCGTGTGTCGCCGGCGCTCTCCGGAGCGAGGTCGGCAGCCCGCCCCAGCTGGACGGCTCCCTCCGCGAACTCATCGTTGTCGAGGTAGGCTGCGCCCAGGTTGCGATGGAGCCAAAGCCGATCCTCGTCGCTCGTCGCGAGATCGGCGGCCAGGCCGAGCGCCGGCGCGAAGACGCAGACGGCAGCCCACGGCGCGAGGTAACGCATCGGGAAGTCCTCCCAGGGAGGGATCGACGAGGGATAAGCGCAAGCAGCGCTGTATGATAGCGGACAAATGCGGAGGAGTCTGCGGGGAAAACCCTCGACGCGGCCTTTCGTTCCCGGTGCGGGGCGGGCTGGGGATCAGAGGTAACCGAGCGCCTCGAGGCGACGGATCATGTCCTCCTCCATGTGGTGGGGCGCCGCCCGGTGGGAGACCAGGTGGACCCACCACCCGTCGAGGGCCGACTCCAGTCGCCGGGCAACCTCCGGTTCCGCCTCGAACCGGTCGCGGGCTTCGGCCGGGTCGGCCTGCAGGTCGTAGAGGCGGCTCTCGGATCGGTAGGGGCGCTCGGCAAACAGGGCGACGAGGTTGTTGTAATCGCTGGCCCCGGATCCGTTCGATTCTCGATCGCGACGGAAGCGGTACTCGCGAACCAACTTCCAACGCCTCCCGCGGACCGACTGTTGGTAGCGCCGCTTGTGTTTGACCTCGCTGAAGACATGCTCGCGAGCGGGACCGGCCCCGTTCAGGATGCTGCGCCCGGAGATCGGGTGGGTGATCTCGATTCCCGCCGCCTCGGCGAGGGTCGGGAGAATGTCGACGTGACTCGCCAGGTCGTCCGACCGACCCGGATGCAATGAATTCCGGGTGGCGTCACCCGCCCGGAGGATGAGCGGTACCCGGACGAGCTCTTCGTAGAGGGACTGTCCATGGCCGATCATTCCGTGATCCAGGAGCTCCTCTCCGTGATCTGACGTGAGAAGCACGATGCTCTTCTCGAGTGCGCCCTGATCGTCGAGCCAGGCGAGACAGCGCCCGACGACCCGATCCGCCTCCTCCACGGCGAAGGCATAGAGGCGTCGTAGGAATCGCGTCTCTTCGGCGGTGAGGCTCACCTCGCCGCGCTTGAGTTCCCGCTTGAGCGTCTTCCATTGCGAAGCGCGGAAGCGATGGAAGGGGAACCGGCCGACCGCCTCCGATTCGGCTCGGCGGGCGATTCCGCCTCCGTAGGGCCAGTGAGGCTCGATGAAGTGGAGGTAGGCGAAGACGGGCCCGGGATCCCGGAACGGGTCCTGCTCCCGAAGCCTTCGGAGGATGTCATCGCCAGGGCCGGCGTCCGACGAGAAGACGTCGAAGCCGCGGGAGAAGCCGAGGCTCCGGTCCAGCTGCGCGTTGTGCGCGAGACCGATTGTCCGGTATCCCGCGTCTCGAAGCAGCTCGGCCAATGTCGGAACACTGTCCGGCAGGCCGACGGTTTGCGCCGTATGGTGCGGCCCCTTCGCGACCTCCAAGACCCCGTGCTCCGAAGGATGCAGCGATGTCAGGATCGACGGCACGGCCGGCTTGGTCCACGACGACGAGGCGACGGCGCTAGAGTACAGTCGGGCGGAGCTCCCGAGGGCGTCCAGTGACGGCGCCTCCGGCCGGCCGATCTCCGACCAGAGCCCGGCGCCGGTCAGACAGTCTGCGCGGAGCGCGTCGACGCAGATGAGCATGAGGTGTCAGGGTGGTCCGGCTCGAAACGAGCCGTAACACGTAGAAACCCGAGTGAACGGGGCGGCCGTGATCGTTGGTTCCGTCCCAACGGAAGTCGGTGCTCCCACCGGGCAAGGAACCCCGAAACAGCGTCCGGACCCTCCGGCCGGTGACGTCGAAGATCTCGAGCGTCGCGGCTTCCTCGGGCGAGGTCATGTCGAGGGTGATGGAGGCGAAGGTCGACCAGGGGTTCGGCCACGCTCGCAGCCCACGGGCGGTCGGGATCGGTTCGACGATCGTCGCGAGAGCCAAGGTGGTCGGCAGCCCGCAGGGAAGGTCGACCGTCGAGAGCTGGAGTGGGAGCAATTCGCTGTCGGTGGGCGGCTCCGCCTCGATACGGTATCGGCCGGGGATGACCGTCTCGGCGAACGAGCCGTCTTCGGCTGTCGTCGCCATCCAGTTCGTTCCCGCGTCCAAGGCTTCACCCCGGACCACGACGGCGGCAAGGCCACGGCCGTCCTCGTCGGTGACGCGCGATGCTACCGTCGTCACCTGCGGCCCCCAGGTCGGTATGATCAGGTCGACAACGCCGTCCGACGTCAGCGCGACCCCCTCGAAGCGATAAGGGCTGAGCGGCGAGCCCGAGGCCGGGTTCACGACGACGTCGTACGTGCCCGGCTCGACCCGCAACGAAAATGTGCCGTTCGCGTCGGTGTCGTCGTTGGACGTTGGATAGTGGTCGCACGTTCCGGGTTGCCGGAGATCGAGATCCGCGGCGGCCAGCGGAACGCCGGCCGGGTCGAGCGCGGTCCCGGTCACGACCACTCCCGGCCGCAGCACCATCGTGCCGAGATCGAGGTCTCGCTGCACGTTCACGTGGTACAGAGCCGCGGACGCGAGCGGAATTCCCCGGGGGGCGACGGCGAACACGTGGAAGATCCCCTCCGGCACGTTCAGAGTGAAGCCTCCCGTCGCGTCCGTGTCGTCGTTCGCCGTGGGGATGCGCCGGCCGGTCGGCTCCTCCACATCCAGGTCGATGAGCGCGAGCGGCCGGCCGTCCTCACGTTCGATCCGACCCGTGAGGAGAAAACCCCGGGGAAGGGTCACGTCCAGGACGGCGTCGCCCGTCAGATCGTAGCTGTCTACCTGCAGCGCACCGACTCCGATGCCCGGCGGGGGCTCGAATACGATGTCCCACTCCCCGGGAACCACCGTGATGCCATACCGACCATCGGGACCGGTGTCGTCGTTCGACGTCGCGAGTTGCTGGCCGGTCGCCGGGTCCTTCACGTCGAGGTCCACGTCCGCGATCGGGAAGCCGGCGTGATCCACGACCCGACCCTGCAGCCGGGAGCCGGCGGGAAGCCCGATGTCCCGGACCGTGTCCCAGCCGAGTGGCAGATTCCGGAGCTGGATGGGCGCCAGGTCGATCCGATTCTCGGGAGGTTCGTACCGGACGTGGTATACCTCCGGCTTCACGACCATCTCGTAGTAGCCGAAGACATCGGTCTTGTCCTCTTGTCCCTCGTAGCCCCGAGCCGAGGGGTCGATCCGGATGCCCGATTGCGCGTCCCAGAAGTCGAGGTCGACGTCCGCGAGCGGCGCACCGGAAGGATCCGTCACTCGTCCTTCGAACACGACCTGGCCGGACGCCGGGCACGCCGCCGCGCCCATGACGACGGCGACTGCGCACGCCAGCGCCCTTCGGCCACTCGATCTCCGGGTCAGTGTGATGGCGGCCAACGAGAACTCCTACCGCAGCAAGGTGATCTTCCGGGTGAGCGACTGTGCCCCCGCCTCGAGACGCACGAGATAGACGCCGGCGGCGACGCGCCGACCGAACTCGTCGCGGCTGTCCCAGGAGACCATGTGGCGCCCGACCCCGACGGGTCCGGACCGCAGGTCCCGAACGCGACGGCCGGCGAGATCGAAGATCGAAACACGAACGTCACTCTCGGCTCGCGCCAGCTCGAATCGGACTCGAGTCGAGACCTGGAACGGGTTCGGAACATTGGCCAGCAGCTCGGTGGCTGGGGACGTCGAGCCGACGTTCGCGCCGACCGTGGCGGAAGGCAGCACGAAGTCGATCACGGTGGTCGCCTCGAGGGGATCGACCACGATGCTCCTCGGAAGCAGTCCGCTTTCCGGAGGCGGGATCGCGGTGATCGTCCAGCTCCCGGCCGGCAAGCGGATGGAGTACAGGCCGCTGGTGTCGGTGTTGTCCTCTCCCACGGTCGGGTGGTCGAGCCCGGTCGGGAGCTCGGCGGCGTCCAGATCGACTCCGGCGACGGGACTGCCCCAGATGTCACGCACGACCCCGGACACGATGTGCCCGGGCTCGAGGGTGATCGTCCCCAGGGCGAGGTTGCCCATGACCGTGACGTCGCGCACGACGGTGGCGGCGAGGTTTGCACTGGGGGACGGCTTGACCCAGAGGTCGAACGTCGCAACCGGGGAGAGCAACGAGAACTGTCCGGCCCCATCCGTGTTGTCGTCGGGAGTGGGGAGGTCGTTTCCGCTGGGTCGGTCCACCATGTCGAGGTCAGCCCCCCCCACCGGTTGGGCGAGCTCGTCACGTACGACGCCCGTGACGGCAAAGCCGGTCTCGAGCTGGACCGTTCCGACGTTCACGTTGGCGGCAACGGCGAGATCGTAGAGCGTCTTCCACGCCAGTCCGCTGGCGGATGGCGGCTTGAAGGTCATGTCGTACGTGCCCGCCGGCACGACGACATTCAGGTTGCCGGCACCATCGGTGTTGTCACGGGGCGTGAAGATCACCTCGCCGGTCGCGAGGTCCTCGAAATCCGTGTCGGCGTCCGCGATCGCCATTCCGCCGGGGCCGCGGACCTGGCCGCTGACGAAGAAGCCGTCGGCGAGCGTGATGGTGCCGAGAGAGGTCGTTCCCGAGACGGCGACATTGAAGAGAACGGTGGCCGCCTTGGGAAGTCCGCCCGGGGGCGTGAAGTATACGTCGTAAGTGAGTGCCGGCACGAAGACCGCGAACTGGCCGGTTGGGTCCGTGTTGTCGTCGTTCGCCTCGTATTCGTCCCCGGTCGCGACGTCGAAGAAGTCGAGGTCGACAGCTTGAATGGGGGCCCCCGCCTCGTCTTGCACGGTGCCGATGGCGAGGTGCGCATCCCACAGGAACGTGTCGAGGGTCATGTTCGTGTTCACGACGACCGGCTTGATCACCCGGTCCAGGTACGGGCTTCCGGGGGGAGGCGAGAACGTGACCTCGTACTCTCCGACCGGAACATCGACGTTGTAGAAACCGCCCGCATCGGTGTTGTCGAAGGGCGTGAATATGATGTCTCCCGTTCCCAGGTCGCGAAAGTCGAGGTCCACGTTGAAGATCCCGAAGCCCTGTTCGTCCACGACTTGCCCGGACACCGTGACGGCCGACACCGGGTCGGCGAAGATCGTCGCCCCCAGGAACGAGGCCGTGATCGCGAGAACTCGAAGCATGGGAATCCCCCTCAAAAGTTGAACACCACCGACAGTTTGTGGAAGAGAGCGCGGGTTGCTCGCTCGTCGAATCCGCTTCCCGGTTCGAAGCGGGCGAGCACGTACTCGATGTCGAGGTTCGGAATCTCCTCGAACGCGACGATCAGATCCCACTCGTGGCCGACTTCGCGGCTTCCGCCCCGCGGCTGTGTCTCGAGATTCGTATGGAACAGTCGCTGCTGTGGGTGCGGTTGCCGGTACCGGTGGATGACGAAATCGACGGAGCTTCGCTTCGTCGGTCGCATTCCCATCCCGATCGTTTCGATGGAGAGGTTCGACAGTTCCGGATCCAGGAGCTCCCCGTAGTATTTGAAGCTCGCGACACCGCCGAACTTGTCGTTGTTGTCCTGGAAGCCGGTCTGCTCGTAGTGATCGCCGGGGTTCGGTCCGCCGGATCCGTAGGCCCAGCCCACGGTGACCGTGAGGCGGGTCCGACGCAGGAGACGAAGTTGCAGGCCGGCGTCCCACGCGTAGGCGTCGAGCTGCTCGCCGAGCCGCGTCCCGCGCAGGGCGGACAGTTCCAGCCAGTGTCGCACGCCGCTCCGGAACCGCCCGTGCGAGCGGAGGCCCAGCCACACGGGGGCGTCATCGGTCTGACGGAGGTGAGCTTGCCGGATCACATACGCTTCGCTCAGCCACAAGCGCTTCATCTCGCGGCCGACGACGAGGATCCAGTTCGTACGATCGCGCTGCCGGCTCGAGATCGTCGCAAAGCGGGTCGACACCGAGGCTTCGCCGCGCCACCGCCCGGTCGCGAAGCGTAGGCGGACGCCGTCGAGGTTCTCGTCGTACAGCCACTCGCGTGGCTCGTCGAAGTCCTGTCGTCCCACCTGCAGGGCGAGCAGGGGTCGTGGGCGCCAAACGACGTATGCCTGCTTCAGATTCCATTGCGAGAGATTCGCTTCGTCCCCCTCGTCGTCGAAGATGATGCGGCGTCCGCGCTGGCCGAATCTCGTGAACGCCTCGAGCTGCGGAGTCAGAAGTGCGTCCACGTGCATGTCGATGGCCCAGTTGCTTCGCGTGTGATTGCCGGGACGAGCGGGGTTCAGATCGAATTCCGTTTCGGGCTCGTATTCGTACTGGAACCTCCCACCGCCGCGGATCCGCCCGCCGAGGGCGCTCCACGCCGTGCGATGGGCGTGGTCGTCGTCGATGGCGCGGGGGAGGGCCAGGATCACGCCGCCTCGAATCGTCGCGCTCTTGCTCACGCGGAACTCGATTCCGGCGATCTCCAGGGTCCGGCGGCCCGCGTCGACGGCGGTGATCGTGCCCTCGATCTGCTCCTTGCCGGGATCGGAGTTGCGCCGCTTGATGCGGCGCGCGCGCAGCGCCCCCTTCGCTCCGCTGGCGTCGACCTCCAACCATTCGTCCGGTGACAGGTCGGACAGCGCCAGGGGAGTGCGGTCCTCGGTCCTGATCTTGCAGCTGTCCGGGAGCGTCACGATGAGGTCGAGGATCTGGATCGTGCGGGCGCCGGCGTCGATGCTCTGCAGCGGCCCGATGAGCTCCACCTGGTCTCCGGACAGACGGTCGGTCCGAATGTCGATCTCCTTCGCGCGGAACGGTGCTCCCGGCTTCCAGGAACCGTCGGCCTCGACGACCAGGCCGGGAAGGAGTCGCTCCCAGTCGGTGGCGGACATCGTGGCGAGCGAGGGAGCGGCGAACAGCAAGAGCCATGCGAGCCAGGAGGTTCGAAGCAGCGGCCTCATCGCGACCTCCGGGCGGCGACGAGGAGCTTCTCTGCGAGGCCGGGCCAGGAAGGGCGTAGGGCGTAGACCGCCGCGAGTCGGAGGAGGGCCAGTGTCTCCCACGACTCCAGGTTCGGTGGTCCACCGCCCCGCCCGTCCCGGTACGCGGCGAGAAACGCGTGTCTCGCCGCGAGAGCCTGCTTCGCCGTGATGCGTCGCTGCAGCGCTCTCAACTGGAGATGAGCCAGGAAATTCCCGGGGTCGAGCGCGCGGGGCGCGGCCGCGGCCCAGTCCCAGTCGATGATTCCGATGCGGGAACCGGCACGGATGATCTGCTTGTCGTGAAGATCGCGGTGCGCGAAGACCGGCGACTCGCGGTCGGGTACCACCGCGATGCCTTCGAACGCGACGAAGGCCGCCGCCAACCGGGGCGCGAGGTCCGGGCGAACGATCGCGACCCGGCCCACGAACTTGCAGATCGTGGCCAGCTCGTCTTGAAGGCCGTAGACGGAGAGGCCGGCCGTCGGAGCCCGCTGGTACGAGCGCACCGCGCGCCCGATCGAACTCGCGATTCCGGGGAGCGCCTCGGCCAGGTGCTCGTGCACCGACTCACCCGGAAGCCAGGTCGTGACGACGAGCCGACGCCTGCGATCGAAGAGGCGAATCTCGGGCACGTCCGCGGGGATTCGCGAACGATGTCGGGCGAGATTGGTGAAGGCCGTCGCCAGAAGATCGTGACCGCGGCCGGAGAAGACCTTTCCGAGAAGGTCGACGGGCGTCGGGGCCGCTCCGGAGGGGAGGGTCAGACGGAAACAGGCGCGCCGCGCGAACCGGTGGGCGAGGATCTCGAACCCTGCGTCTTGCCGCGGGCTGCGACCTCCCACGATCCGGCCGATCCCCGCGAGGAAGGCGGGGCGAAGGACCTCGCGAAGCTCCGGCAAGTCGGGGTCGACCGGGGAGATGCGGACGAAGGTCCGCTCCTCGTCCTGGCCGATGAACGCGGGAACACTTCGCTCGAGGCCGGTCGCGGTTTCGACGGTACTCATCGCACCGTGGATCGCCACCTGGTCGCCTCGCACTTCGACGCGCTCCGGCGAGAAGCCGGTGCAGAGAACGCCCCCGTCGGGGAGCTCTCGAGAGGATTCGGAGAACCCCTCCGGAGAGGTGATGGGGGCGAGGTAAGCGCGCAGTCCGTCCGGAACGTACCAGCGCGATGCGGTAGCCGACACCTGTGTCTCGCGCGTGGCAATCATGCCGCGACCTCCCGCTCGGCCGTCAGGACACCGTGGGCGCGGTCGAGGATCGCAAGAGAGGCGTCGGACCAATCGTCGGCGAGGTTTCGAAACGGAACCATCGCGAGTTTCGCGAGCTGGAGCGCGGTGAAGAAGGGCAGGTCCGCGACCGGTGGACGATCCGCCAGGTAGTCCGCGAGGAATCGGCTCCGGAATCGACTTGCCTCGTCGGCGCTCACTCGCCGCTCCAGTTCGGCGAGGTGCAGGTGCGCGAGGAAGTTGCCGACGTCGAGTCGCGGATCATCGACGCCGGCTTCGTCCCAATCGATGAGGGTCGGACCGTCCGGGCCCATCAGAAGCTGGTGGTAATGGAAGTCGCCGTGCACGATCGTTCGCAGGCCGTGTCTGACCGCTCCGTGGGCCTGCGCCAGTTCGCGCGCGAGTGAGACGGCGGCACCCGCGACCGGGCCGTCGCCGATTCGGGCGAGATCTTCGAGCACGCGGCGCCCCTCGCGGATGGCGCCCTCCGGCGAGGCGGCGTCCGGGAGGTCGCCAGGGTCGAGGGCGTGCAAGGCGCGGAGGTTCCGTGCCGCGGCGATGCAACCGTCGACGGCGTCAGCGGCCGCGAGGATCGTGCCCCACGGCTCCCCGTCTCTCCACTCCTGCAACAGAATGCGCCGGGCGGCGTGATAGCCCAGCGGTCGAGGCGTACACAGGCCGTCCGTCCCCCGAGCGGGACGGGCCCAGAGGTGTCGCATCACCCGGTACACGCGAGCTCCGGAATCGTCGCCGTACGCCTGGGCTACCAAGCGACGCTCACGCGACTCGCCCGCGCGGTCTCGGGTTCCGAGCTCGACCCCCGCGACGCAGCGTCGCTCCGGCTTGTACTTCAGTATGCCGACGCGGCTCTTGCGCGCGCGCACGCGCTCTTCGTGGGGGGAGAGGCCCGGGACCGAATCGTGTATGACGTGCTTCAGGTGCGCGGCGTCGGACACGGTGCGAAGCCCGATGACGTTGCGATCGAGAGGAAACCGGAAGAAGACAGCCCGTAGCTCGGGCAGAAGCTCCGCCCAGCCGTCCCCTTTCTCCCGGGCGCGGTACTTGCGGAAGCATTCGCTGGGGTCTCCGCTCAGGAAGACCTTCACATAGCCGATCGCCTCGAGGGCCCGCGTTGCGTCGTGCAGGCCGAGCAGACAGCTCGTGCCGGGCTTGAAGCGTACGTACCCGATCGCGAGGTCGCGCGGTGGTTCCGCTCGGCGCCGCACGAACGCTTGGGCGACGCCCTCCCGCAACTCCTGCGAGTCCGCCAAGCGACGAAGGTCACGCGGACGCATGGTGAACCACTCCGGCGGTCGGGGAAGCGCAGAGTTCGCGATAGGCGGCGCAGGAGGCCAGCAACTGCTCGTGCGAGCCGGTACCGGCGACCCGCCCCCCGTCAAGCACCACGATCCGGTCCGCGAGGCTCGCATTACGGACGTCGTGAACGATACAGATGGACGTCTTGTCCGCGGTCACCGTGCCGATCACGTCCCACAGGTCGGCGCGGGCGCGCGCGTCGAGGAAGGTGTCGGGTTCGTCGAGAATGACGATCGGCGTCTCGCGAAGGAAGGCGCGGGCGAGCGCCAGTCGTTGTCGTTCCCCGCCGGACAGTCCGGCCCCCGCTTCGCCGAGTATCGTGTCGTAGCCGTCCGGAAGGGATGCCACCCGATCGTGGATGCCGACCAGGCGGGCGGCGCGCTCCACGTCTTCCGGCGAGAGGCTCTCCTGCCCGTATGCGATGTTGTCCCAGACACTGATGCCCAGCAGGACGGTCTCTTGGAGAACGAACGAGATTCGATCTCGAAGGGCCGCGAGCTCGAGGCGCTCCAGCGGAACGTCGTCGAGGAAGATGGCGCCTTCCGATGGCGTGTAAAGACGCGGTACGAGTCGCGCCAGCGTCGTCTTGCCGGCGCCGGACCGACCGACGAGCGCGATCCTCTCGCCGGGGTCGATCGTCAGGCTGAGTTCGCGGAGCGCGGGCCGCCCCGGTTCGTACGCGAAGCCCACCCCCTCGAACCGGAGTCGACCCCGGACTTCTGCCGGTACGAGGCTGCCCGCTCGATGGAGGTCCTCGGTCGGCCTCTCCAGCACATCCGCGATTCGCTCCGCCGCGACGACCCCTCTCGCTAACCGCCCCGTGAGGCGTGAGAACGTGCGAATCGGTCGGTACAACATCCCCAAGTACGAGATCGCGAGCACCAGGTCTCCCGCCGTCATCGTGCCGCTCGTGACGCGCAACCCGCCGATCCACAGGACGAGACAGGTTCCGAGCGCGATCAGGAGCTCGACGCGTCGTTCGAGCGCCGCCTGGAGGCGCGTGGCACGAAGCCCGGAACGGAAGCTCCGGCGATGGCTCGACTGGAATCGAGTCCGTTCCGTCTCCTCCGTGCCCTGCAACTTCACGAGGGCGATGGACCGCACCGATTCCGCCGTGGTGGCGGCTACCTGACTCTCGCGGCGGCGCTGCTGCCGGATCGCAGCCTTGATACGCCGGGAGGACCGCGACGCCGAGACGAAGAGCAACGGAGCGATCGCGAGAGCGGCGATCGCGAGTCGCCAGTCCAGACGAGCGAGGAACACGGCGACCGCGACGAGCACCAACGTCTGCGAAAGCAGCTTGAGGGTCGCCCGCACGAGAAGATTCCGGACGAGGTTCATGTCGCCGGTGATGCGCAGAACGAGATCGCCCGTGCGGGCTCGGCCGTGCTCGACGAGCGAGAGTTCGAGGATGTGTCGAAACAGGTCACGGCGGAGTCGGTAGGCCAAGGTCTGTCCGGCCTTCGCTCCGAGATATCGCTGTCCATAGGCGGAGATCGCACCGAGACCCGCGATCACGAGAATCGCCGCGGACGCCGCCGCAATGATCTGAGTCGCGGAGAGCGAGGCCAGAACGCCGGGGGGCGGGACGCCGCGGTCGGGCACCAGGGCGTAGTCGAGGACGATCTTCAGCGGCCACGGGCGCAAGATCGTGAACGCCGTGAAGGCCAGCGAAGAAGCGACGGCGCCCGCCAGCACCACGCGAGACTTGCGGAGCTGGGGCCAGAAGCGGACGTACACCGCCGCCAAGGAGTCGATCCGGAGTCCCTCTCGAGGCGGTAGGCCGATGCGAATCACGCCCCGACCTCCTGCGATGCGCGCGGTGCCGTGAAGGCGCGCTCCGTCTCGATCAGCGAGACCACCCGATTCGCGAGGTCACCCCAGGATCGACCGGCGGCAACGCGACGAGCCGCCCGCCCGAGCCTCTGTCGTAGCGCGGGATCGCTCCGCAATCGCGCGAGCGCCTCCGCCAGAGCTTTCGGACTTCCGGGTTCGACGAGAAGTGCGCTCTCGTCGTCGGTCAGCATCTCGGCGATCTGCCCGACGCGACTCGCCACCACGGGAAGTCCCATGGCGCAGTACTCGATGATCTTGAGCGGCGAGAAGTAGAAGCAGTCGAGCGCCGGATACGGCGCGACGGCGACGTCGGCGTTGCGAAGTAGGGTCGGGATCTGCTCGTGGGGGACCGCACCCGCGAGATTGAACGACGACTCGGACAATTCCCCCCGGAGCCGAGCCGCCAGTTCATCCCGATACGGGCCGTCCCCCACGATGATCAAACGGCACTCTCCGGTCGCGTGGATCCTTCGGAACGCGTCCGCGAGAATGTCCAGGCCGTGCCACGGCTTCAGGCTTCCGACGAACGCGACCGTGAAGGGGCGCTCCGACGAGTCCTTTGCCACGTCGCGGAACATCCCCGCGTTGTAACCGTTCGGGAGAACCGTGACGCGCTCCGGTGCCGCACCTCGGGCCACGACATGACGCCTCAGCTCGTCGGATACGGTCACCACGGACGAGGCCTCCGAAAGCAGCCGGCGCTCGAGAAACGTCGCGACGCTTCGAAGGGAGAGATCGCGGTGTCGGGCCGCTTCGTCGACCAGGGGTGCGTTGACCTCGAGAATCCACGGGATTCCCCAGCGATAGGCGGCCTGCGCGCCCGCCACACTCCACAACGAGTACCTCTCGTAGAGCGCGTCCAGGCGACCCTGATCGTGGAGAACGCGCAAGGCGAGATCGGCGGCGTCGTTGCTCGCGAGGAGCGAAGGAAAGGACGAGGCGCCCTCTTCGAGAAGCTCGACCGTGGGGCAGGGCGGGGCAACATCGTGCGGCACGGCGACCCGGTCACGGGCGCGGCGCGGTCGCAGCCGGGCGGTCACGGCCGTCAGCCCCTCCACTCGCGGATCGAGGGCCGTCAGCATCTCGCGGACGTGGACGCTGGCGCCCTTCGGTCCTAGCAGCGGTACGCCGGAATCGGCGTTGAGGTACACGAGTTGCATGGTGTCACCCGGTTCCCGTCGCGGCCGCGGCAAACTCCGGAGTGGATCCGACGCGCCCGCCGCTTGTCTCGAACAGCCGCAGGAGCTCACTGACGCTGCGGCGAACGTCGAAGAGGTTCCGCACCCGACTCCGGCCGGCGCGCCCGAGCGATTGGCGGAGGCCGGGGGACTCGGCCAGAGACGCGAGGACGTCGGCCAGGAGATCGGGCCGGTCTGGGGGTACCAGCAGCCCGGTTTCGTTGGCGCCGGCGATCTCCGGAATGCCGGTCACGGGGGTCGAGACGAAAGGGGTCTCGAGCGCCATGGCCTCGA
>JALGZO010000511.1 GCA_025774865.1 bacterium
AATCGAGCTCGCCCCGAGAACGTGATTCATCGCGAGTCCGGCGAACCGGTCCGGATCGCTCGCCCCGAGCCCCGCTCCTCCGAGACAGATCTTGGCCTGTGACTTGTCCGGCCTAGTACTCACCAGCGAGAGCTCCGCGGTCGGCGGCAAGGTCGCCACTGGCTCGCGCACGGATCCTCCCGCCGTGAGCCGGCCGAACCGCTCCGCCAGCAACCTCTCGACTTCTGCCTCGTCGAAGTCACCCACGATCGTCATGTGCGCCCCGTCGGCGCGGAACGCTTCACGGTGGAACGCGCGCAGGTCGTCCGTCTCGATGGCGGAGAGGCCCTCCCGGGTGCCGTGCGGGAGGTTCGCGTAGGGGTGGGACTGCGCGACGCCGCGGAAGAAAGCGTCCTCGGCGACCTCGTCGAGGTCGTCTTCGCGAGCCTCCAGATCGTTCAGCGCCAGGGCGCGCGTGACCTCCAGGTCGTCGGCGCGGTATCCCGGATCTTCCAGGAGGTCGGCGACCAGACTCAGACCGGTCGTCAGGTGCCGCGCCAGGAACATGGCATTGCCGTGCACGAGCTCCGTTCCGGAGTCCAATGAGAAGTCGCTGCCGATTCGCTCGAAGCGACGACTGAACTCCACGAAGTCGAGCGACCTCGTGCCCCGCTCGAGCGTGCTCGCGGTGAGGCTGGAAAGCCCGGAACGTCCCGGAGGATCGAGGAACGCCCCACCGTGAAAGAGAAGCGCGACCGCCACGATGTGATCGGTGTGGTCCGGCTGCAGCGTCACGTTCATTCCGTTGTCGAGCGTGATCCGGCGAGACGTCGGAATGCTCGCGAGCCCCGACCGGAAGCGACGCCGAGGGCTGGACACTCCGGTGAGGCCGAGCCCGCTTCCCGGCGCCGCCAGGGAGGCCGGCCGGCCGCCACCAGCGCCGTCCTCGACGGGATTCAGCCGGGCCGTCCCGCAACACCCCCGGACGAAATGACTCTGAGCCGCCTCCCGCAACTCCGCCGGTGTCCGCGACCGCAGCTTCTCCACGATCTGATCGGCGTACGCGGCGTCGCCCAGCGCTTCGTGCCAGCCGAGAAGAAAGCCGCGGTTCGAGGGCGACTGGTTCGCGTAGAGGCGATGAGCCTCCACCTGGTTCAGCGACCGGTCCAGCTCCTCGGCTTCGATCTCTTCCGACTTCAGACGGTCGAGCTCCCGCCAGACGATGTCTTCCACTTCGTCGAGAGGGACGCCGGGCACCCCCTCGACCTCGATCACGAATCCCGACGGATCCGTCTTCGCGTGGTAGTACACATGCACGTCGCCCGCTCGTCTCGTCTCGAGAAGTGCGAGGTCGAGCCGCGACGTCTTCGTCCCGGTCAATACGGTCGCGAGCAGGTAGAGGGCTTCCGACTCGGGCGTCGCGATCGCCGGGGCGCGGAACATGAGCTGCAGCTGAGGGAGGCTCGCGGGCTTCGAGAGGTCGATCCGGGTGGCCGCCTGCCACGGCGGTTCGACCGGGATCCTCCGCTCGAAGGACGGGGCGGGCGGGATCGATCCGAAGCGCTCCTGGGCGGCGGCGAACACCTCGTCCGGACCCACGTCGCCCACGACGACGAGCACGGCGTTGCCCGGTGAGTAGTAGCGCTGGTAGTGGGCCATGACATCGTCGCGCGAGATGGCCTCGATGTCGGCCTCCCACCCGATGATGGGCCACCGGTAGGGGCTTTCGCGAAACGTGGCGGCCATGAGCCCCTCCGAAAGCTCCATCGCCGGGATGTCCCGGTACATGACACGCTCTTCGAGGACCACCCGCCGTTCGGAGTCGAGCTCCGCCGAATCGATCTTGAGGCCCGTCATGCGCTCGGACTCGATCTCGAGGGCGAGCTGCCAACGGTCCTTCGCGAAGACCTCGTAGTACATCGTGGCGTCTTCTGACGTGAAGGCGTTGAGCTCACCGCCGTTTCGCTCGACGAGCGCCGCGACTTCCCCCTTTCCGTACTTCTCGGTCCCTTTGAACATCATGTGTTCCAGGAGATGGCTGATCCCGGTGATCCCGGGACGCTCGTCGCGGGAACCGACCCGATACACCACACCGCTGAACACGACGGGGCCGAGCCCCCGCCGCTCCGTGAGAACCGTCATCCCGTTGTCCAGGGTTCGTCGGGCGATCGTCGAACCGGGGCGCTCGCTCACTCGTCCTCCTTTCGCGACATCAGAGTCTTCCTGATCTCCTGCATGAAGTCGTTCACGTCCCGGAACTCGCGATACACGCTGGCAAACCGGACGTACGACACTTGATCCAGCCGAGCGAGCTCCGCCATCACGATCTCACCGACCTGGCGACTCTCGACCTCATTCTGCCCCATTGCCTGAACCGAGGCTTCAACACGATCGAGAAGCGACTCGATCGCCTCTCGGGGGACCGGTCGCTTCCCGCAGGCCGTCGAGACTCCCGCATCCAGCTTCTCTCGCCGGAACGGTTCGCGCCGGCCGTCCTTCTTGATGACGAGTACTTGCGTTCGCTCGATCTGCTCGTACGTCGTGAAGCGGGCCCCGCACGCATCGCACTCGCGACGCCGCCGGATCGCGTCCCCTTCCTTCGCCGTCCGGGAGTCGACCACTTTGTTCTCGGAGGCGCTACACGCAGGGCACTTCATTCCGCCCCCGGCGGCGCCGGCGCCACGAGCGACGGTGCGGCCAGGACTTCCTCGACCCCGAAGCTCTTCCCGTCCCGGTGGATCTTCACCGCCCCCACCAGAGGATCGTGCTCCAGTATGACGGTCCACTCCTCGTCCACCGCGCGACCGAGGAACCGTTTCTTGAACGCGACGGTGTCGTTCGGATAGAGATCGAAGCCCATCACCCACGGTACCGGCACATGCGCCGCCGTAGGCAGGTTGTCCGAGGGATAGACGGCCTTCTCTCGTCCGGACTCGATCACGACTCCGGCGAGCTCACGCACGTGGCCCTTCGCGACGAACGTACGGACACCCGGGGCGAGCTCCGTCTCGCCCTCGACGACGTCCAAGAGCCCCCCCTCCTGCAGGGGGCGCCAGTTCTCGGCCACGTAGCTCACTCGCGAACGCTCCGACGGGTTCTCGGCGTCCTCCAGCTCGGCCGCCTGGACGATGTGGCGCGCATTCGGGAACACCGGCACCGCTCGCCCGTCCGGGTCGAGACGCGTGCCCCCGCCCGAATGATCGAAGTGGAGATGCGTGTAGACGACCGTGTCGACGTCGCCGGGCGCGACGCCGTGCTCCGCGAGGGAACGGACGATATCGGTCTCGTCCCCGATGGCGAAGATCTCGGGGAAGCGACCCGATTCCTTCCGACCGATCCCGTTGTCGACGAGGATCGTGCGACCGCCCGAACGCACGAGTAGCGCATTCAACCCGAGCGTGATCCGATTCTGCTCGTCGGGCGGAGCCTTCTTCTCCCACAGAGGCTTCGGGACGATTCCGAACATGGCGCCTCCGTCGAGGCGGAACGTCCCGTCCGAGACGAGTGCCCACTCGACGGTGCCGGTCTTCATCATGGTCGCTTCGTCCTGCGGCCGGCCCTCCCTCTCCTCCTCGGCCGCGGCCACGACATGAGGCTCTCCACGAGCAGCCGAACGCCGAAGCCGGTCGCGCCGATCTTCGGATCTCGGCGATCGCGGGACACGTTCGCGATGTCGAGGTGCGCCCACGGCACGTCCCCCACGAAGCGTTCCAGGAACGCTGCGCCGGCGATGGAGCCCGCGCCGCCGGCCCCCGTGTTCCGGACATCGGCGTTCGGGGTGTCGACGTCGCGGCGGTACGCATCCCACAGGGGCAGCCGCCAGACGGGTTCGCCGACCGCCTCGCCGGCGGAGTGGAGGCGTTCCACGAGTCCGTCGTCGTTCCCGATCAAAGGGCAAGCATGGTCACCGAGCGCGTGGTAGGCGGCGCCGGTGAGCGTGGCGACGTCGATCACGGCGCGCGGCGAGTACTTCGTCACGGCGTAGTCGAGTCCGTCGGCGAGAACGATGCGCCCCTCGGCGTCGGTGTTGAGGACTTCGATCGTCTTGCCGCTGCGTGAACCGATCACGTCGCCGGGGCGGTAGCTCTCCCCCGAAATACTGTTCTCCACCGCGGGCACTACGGCGACCACGGGGAACGGCGGCGCGAGCTCCGCGATCGCGCTCATCGCGCCGATCACGACGCAGGCGCCGCACTTGTCGAACTTCATCTCCCCCATGCTGGAGCCAGGCTTGATGTTCAGACCGCCGGTGTCGAACACCAGCCCCTTGCCGACCAGCGCGATCGGGGCGAGCCCGCTTCCGGATGCGCCCGGATCGTACTCGAGGACGATGAGCCGTGGCTCGCGGGCCGAGCCGCCGCCGACCGTCAGAATCCCCTCGCACCGCTCCCGGACGAGCGCCGCCTTCCCGAGAACCCGCGCCGTGAGACCCGCCTTCTTGGCGGCCGTGCGCGCTCGGTCCGCGAGCTGAGCCGGGCTCATCCGGTTGGCGGGCTCGTTCGCGAGGGTCCGCGCGAGCGAGACGGCGGACGCCAGCACCCGCCCGCGCTCGACGCCGGATTCGACCCGCGCCGCCGTCCGTGTTTCTCCCAGGAAAGCGAAACGTCCGGGCCGCGGGCCCTTCGGCGTCGTGGCGGCCGACCACCGGTACGTGCCGTGTGCGAGCCCGTCCACGGCCGCCGTGACGTTCTGAGAGAGCTCCCGCCCGGACCCGAGCGCCGAGTCGCTGAGCACCACGACGGAATCGACGTTCTCGAGGACGGGATCCTTCGCGGCCGCGATGAATACCTTTCGGACGCCTGCCGGCGTTCGATCCGCCGGCGCGCCGAGCCCGACGAGGAGAATACGCGGGAACCGTTCGAACCCCCGAGAGTGGACGAGCAGCTTCCGCCCGGTGCTCGGCTCGAAGTCTCCGAGATCGATCGCGCGGATGGTGGCGTCGACGACGCCACGCCCGAGTCGGCCCAGGCGCCGCGGAAGGTCGCCGGCCGACGATGTCACCGGCACGATGAGAAGATCCGCTCCGACCGACTCGTCCGTCAGTGGGGTGTGTGAGAGAAAGGCGGGCATCGCGCTCTCCCGGAGGTTACGTTCTCCTAGTCCGCCTGCGCCTCGAGCCAGCGCTCCGCGTCGATGGCGGCCATACAGCCGGTCCCCGCCGCCGTTACCGCTTGGCGGTACACGTGATCCGCGACGTCGCCGCTGGCGAAGACGCCCTCGACATTCGTCATGGTGCCCGATCCATCAAGCTTCACGTATCCGTTCTCGTCCAGGTCGATCTGCCCCTCGACGAGCGATGTATTCGGAATGTGTCCGATCGCGACGAAGAGCCCCTTCACGGGGAGCTCGGTCGTCTCGTTCGTCTTGACGTTTCTGAGGCTGACCGCGCGCACCGTGCCGTCGTCGCCCCCGAGAACGTCGTCGACCACGGTGTCCCAGTGTATTTCGACCTTGTCGTTCTTGAAGGCGCGGTCCTGCATGATCCGGGACGCCCGCAATTGGTCACGGCGGTGAATCAGGTGCACTTTGGTCGCGAACTTCGTCAAGAACGTGGCCTCTTCCAAGGCCGTGTCGCCGCCGCCCACCACGGCGATCTCCTCACCGCGGAAGAAGAAGCCGTCGCACGTCGCGCAAGTCGACACGCCGTGCCCCAGGAGCTTTTTCTCGTTGGGTAGGCCGAGCATGCGCGCAGTGGCGCCGGTCGAGAGAATCAGCACGTCGCACGTCAGCTCACCCTCGCCGAAAACGATACGGAAGGGGCGGCTCGACAGATCGAGCGAGACGACGTCGCCCTGCACGAATCTCGTTCCGAAGCGCTCGGCCTGGCCCCGGAAGTTCTGCATCAGCTCGGGGCCCATGATGCCGTCGGGGAAGCCCGGATAGTTCTCGACGTCGGTGGTGGTCGTCAGCTGTCCGCCGGCTTGGACGCCCTCGATGACGACGGGCTCCAGGTTGGCCCTCGCCGTATAGACGGCGGCGGTGAGTCCGGCTGGGCCCGACCCGATGATCGCGACTCGCACGTGTTCCATTGCCTTTCTCTCCGGTCGATCGACCGCTCAGAATATCAGTCCCGCCCCGAGATGGCGAGACATCGCCGTGTCCTTGGATGCGCGGCGACGGTCGGGGATTCGTGAGGCAGGCCCCTGGTGTGCCGTCCGGAAGGTCATGATCCGTTCCGCGATTCGCCCGAGACCGGGGATCCCCTCGCGCGCCGTTACTGCTCGGCTCGCGAAGGGAATTGTAGCTCGCCTGCGCTGCGCTGACGCGTTCGAGGGGATCCCCGGCCTCGGGCGGCTCGGCGTCCCCGGCCGGGAGCGGGATGCGAGTTCCTCCCGGTCGTCGAGCGTCACTCCTGCGCCTGCTGGGTGCCGCGACGGGTTCGAGGGCATCAGGAGCGCCGTCGCTGGCCGGCATGACCGAGGTCAGGTCGCCATCCGGAGGAGCCGGGCTTCGCGAGGTGGGCGGGTACCCTCGAACGCGTCAGCGCAGCGCAGGCTCGCTTCGATGTTTCTGCGAGCCGAGCAGCAACGGCGGGCGAGGGTACCCGCCTACCTCGCGAAGCCCGGACTCAAGGGGCAGTCCCGGCTCGGGAGACAGCACACTTAGGAGGATGCGCTGGCCGCTTCGGCCTCGTTCGCCCCGTCGTCGCCGATCGCCTCGACCGGGCAGCTCTCGAGCGCCTCCTCGCAGGCGCCCCGCTCGGG
>JALGZO010000512.1 GCA_025774865.1 bacterium
GCGATCCCGCCGCCCATCGTGCCCGCGCCGATGACGGCCGCCCGCTTCGAGGTACGATCGGTGGAAGCGGGGCTTCCCGTCCACGGGTGACGCGCGAGCGCCTGACCGCCCTGGAACAGGGCCAGCAGGTTCTTCGCGACGGGGGTGACGGCGAGCCGGCCGAACGCCTCCGCCTCCTCTCGCATCGCGCGGCTCGCTCGCATACCCGAACCGGCGATCACGCGGTCGACGATCTCCAGCGGCGCCGGGTAATGACCGCGGGTCTCCTTCATCACGTTCTTGAGCGTCATTCGCTTGAGAATCGCGCGCCCGGGCGGGGTCCGCGCGAGGAACGCATCCGTGAGGATTCCCCCGAGGGGTCGCCGGCGCTTCTTCGGGCGTTCCCCCCCGGCGACTGCCAGGGCCACTGGCTCCAGCCGCTCCGGCGCCGTGAGGCGATCCACGAGTCCGCGGCTGAGGGCTTGGCGCGGCCGCAGGTTTCGCCCCGTCAGGATGAGGGGAAGCGCGGCCGTGATGCCGATGCGGCGCGGTAGGCGGACGGTCCCGCCGAAACCGGGGAGGATTCCGAGACGTACCTCGGGCAGTCCGAGCACGACGTGGGATTCGTCGGCCGCGACGCGCCAGCGGAACGCGAGCGCTGTCTCGAGGCCACCGCCGAGGCACGAACCATTGATGGCGGCGACGGTAGGGAACGGGAGCTTCTCGATGCGTTCGAGCAGCTGCTGCCCTTCGCGCGCTTTCGCCCGGGCCTCCTCGACAGTATCCAGGCCCGCAATCAGCGAAACGTCGGCGCCGGCGATGAAGTTGCCGGGCTTCGCGGAGAACATCACGAGCCCCCGCGGTGATTCCCGTTCGATCCGATCGAGCGCCGACGTCATGTCCTCGACCCACCTCATGTCAATGAGGTTCACTTTGCTGTCAGGACGGTCGAGGATGATCGCCAGGATCCCGTCGCCACGCTCCTCGACGTGAAGCGTCGACGCGGTCCCGGTCGCGGCGGTCTCGGCCGGCGGGCCCATCAGCTCTTGGCCGCTCATTGCATCCGCTCCAGAACCATGGCGGATCCCTGTCCGCCACCCACGCACAGACTGACGACACCGATGTCCTCCCCCGTGCGGGTGAGCTCGGCGAGATTCGTCACCGTGAGACGGGCGCCCGTGGCGCCGATCGGGTGCCCGAGCGCGATGGCTCCGCCGTTCACGTTGAGTCGATCGCGGCCGAGCTCGCCGACGGCACGCGGCCGACCCAGCTCGTCCGCGGCGAAGCGATCGCTCGCGAGCGCAATCTCGCAGGCGAGGACTTGCGCGGCGAACGCTTCGTTGATCTCGAAGCGACGGACGTCCGGCATCTCCACACCCGCACGGTCGAGGGCGTCCGGGATCGCGAACGCGGGTCCGAGCCCCATGCGCGCAGGCGACAATCCCCGCGTCGACCAGGAGCGGATCCGCGCGACCGGACGGATCCCGCGCGACGCCGCGAGCTCCTCGGATGCGACGAGAACCGCGGCCGCGCCGTCGGTGATCTGGCACGAGTTGCCCGCGGTGACGGTGCCGTCGCGGCGATCGAACACGGGGCGCAACTTCCCGAGTCGCTCGAGGGTCGCGTCCTCCCGAGGTCCCACGTCGCGCTCGACCACGCGACGGAAGTCGGGCCCCACGTAGACCGGAGCGATCTCGTCGTCGAATCTCCCGGCGTCGCGGGCCGCGAGGGCCCGGCGGTGGCTCTCGAACGCGAACTCGTCCTGCGCCTCGCGCGAGATGTCGAACTCGCGTGCGAGGTTCTCGGCGGTGTGTCCCATATTCAGGCCGCATACGGGATCCGTGAGTCCCTCGAGGAGCGCCGACTTCGGCATCATCTCGGCCGGCCGGATCCGCCCGAGCGCCGAGAGACGCTGGCTCAGCGATTTCGCCTTGGCCCAGCGCACGAACCAGGTGTTTGCCTCCGGGGGAAGCATCATCGGGATTCGACTCATGCACTCCGTTCCGCCCGCGATGACGACGTCGGACCTGCCGGCCGCGACCTTTTCCGCCGCGATGATGATCGCCTCGAGGCCGGACGCGCAGTTTCGATGGACCGTGAGTCCCGGAACGGATTCCGGGAGCCCGGCCGTGAGACCCACGACGCGCGCGATGTTCGGCGCGTCGGCGGGGCCCGCGGCGTTGCCGAGCACGATCTCGTCCGGGAGCTCACCCGGGAGATCGACACCCTCCAAGAGCTCGCGCACCGCCTGGCGGGCGAGCTCGCGGGCGGGGACGCTTCGGAACGCGTCGCCCGCGCGTACCATCGGGGTTCGCACTGCCCCGAGAATCACCGGCGCCGACATCAGGGGATCCTCCTCATCAAGGCCTCGAGGGGGGAGTGTTGGCGAAGCCAACGGACGATTCGACCCTCATCGGGTCGCGGCTCCGAGCGGTCTCGGATCAGCTGCTGAATCGCCGGGCACGCGCGGAGGCCGTACTGGTACCCGATGCGGATCAGCTCGTCCGATCGGTCGAGGTCGTACGGTCCGAAGTCGGCGAGGTTCGGCCGGATGACATGGTCGGCCAGCGTCTCGGAGATGCGGGCATTGCGTTGCGACACGAACCCGATGACGCGAAGCCCGACTTCGACGAAGTTCTTCGGATCCTTCATGTGCCAATTGCGGATGCCGCCGAGATTCACGCCGATCTTCACGTCGCAGCCGAGCTCGTCGAGGGTCTGGATCGGGAGATACTCCGCCAGACCCCCGTCGGCGACGAGGCTTCCGTTGATCTCGACGGGCGTGAACAGTTGGGGAATCGAGCAGCTCGCGCGAATCGGAGGCCCGATGTCGCCCGACGTGTAGACCGCCTTGCGGCCGGTCGTGAGATCCGCCCCCACGACCGCGAACTGGGTCCGGAGATCCTCGAACCGGGGGTGGCCGAGCCGCTCGGTGACGAACTTCTCGAGCTTCTCATTCGACAGGAGGCCGAGACGCGGCAGGGTCACGCGCGTCAGTTTCCGCCAGGAGATGTCGCGCGCGATCTGCTCCATGGCGTCGGGGCTCCATCCCGCCGCGTAGAACGCGCCGATGATGGCACCACCGCTCGTCGCGGAGATCGCATGAATGGGGATCTTCGCCTCGGTCAGAGCGCGCAAGATCCCGATGTGCGCGACGACCTTCGCGAAGCCTCCTGACAGCGCGACGCCGACCTTCGGATGCGCGTCCTGGATCAATGGTCACTCCCCGTCGACTTGACCGTCCTGGACCTCCAAGCTAGCATCGCGGTCCGCGGCCGGAGAGCCTTCGTCAGGGCCGGGCCATTCTTCCACGCAGTCTCTAGGGTGTCCATGGACCTCTCCAAGCTGGATCTTCCCGGCGTCTCCCAAGCGCTCGACGACTCGGACCCCGATCGCGAGCACTTCCTCGATCTGAGAGAAGGCTCCTTATGGACTTTCGTCTTTTCGGAGTCCACGGATGAGACCCGACGTCGCCTCGGCGAGATCCGGGCCGGTATGGGTGAGACCTACCGCGCGATCCCCTCCATGACCACCCAGGAGGCCTACGAAGAGATCGAGGACTTCGTGGAGGCGGTGGAGAATCCGGAGGTCCAGGAGGCTCTTTTCCGGGCGATCGAGCGAAAGGGCGCGCTGCGGAACTTCCGCGAGGCCATCCTCCAGTATCCCGAGGAGCGAACGCGCTGGTCGGCGCATCGACGCGAGAGATCCCGCCGGCGCCTGGAGAAGTTTCTGGAGTCCCTGGGGAGCCCCGCGGCTCCCTCCATGGATGGAGCCGGTTGAGCGACCCCAAGACGATCGCGGTGCTGACCGGGGGAGGAGACGCGCCCGGGCTCAACGCCGTGATCCGCGCCGTGGCCAAAGCGGCCCTGGCGAAAGGGTGGAGTGTCCTGGGGATCGAGGACGGGTTCGAGGGGCTGCTCCGCGACGACGGAGTTCGGCCGCTCACGCTTCCCGACGTACGGGGCATCCTCCAGACCGGAGGCACGATTCTCCGGTGCAGCAATCGCGGGGATCCGTTCTCGTCCCCGATCGTGGGTTCCCGCGAGTCGGCGGACCGTTCGGCGGACGTTCTGACGACAGTTTCGAAGCTCCAGTTGGACGCGCTCGTGGTCATCGGCGGCGACGGCTCTCTCGGGATCGCCCACCGCCTCGCGAAGCTAGGCGTCTCCGTAGTCGGCATTCCCAAGACCATCGACAACGACGTCGGGGGCACCGATGTGACGTTCGGTTTCGACACCGCCTGTCAGACGGCGATGGAGGCGATCGATCGGCTCCACACGACGGCGGCGAGCCACCAGCGCGTGATGGTCATCGAGGTCATGGGGCGCGACGCGGGTTGGATCGCCGTGCGCGCGGGCACCTCGGGCGGCGGCGACGTGATCCTCATTCCGGAGATCCCGTTCGATATCGAAGCGGTATGCCACAAGATTCGCGAGCGACGCGAGGGTGGGAGTCGATTCTCGATCGTCGTCGTGGCCGAAGGCGCGTCGCCGAAGGGTGGCGGCAAGACGGTCGTCGTCGGCCCGGCGGACAGCGCCACCGGCGTCGAGCGGCTCGGGGGGGTCGGCGCCGCCGTCGCGCGTGCCATCGAGGACCGGACCGGCATCGAGTGCCGCGTGACGGTTCTCGGACACGTCCAGAGGGGTGGGAGTCCCACCAGTTGGGATCGCGTCCTGGGGACCCGCCTCGGCGTCGGCGCGGTTTTGTGTGTCGAGAGGGGCCTCTCCGGGGTTATGGTGGGCCTTCGAGGCGACCGGATCCTCGAGACGCCGCTCGAAGACGCGATCCGCGATCCACACCGTGTGGACCCTGAGGGCGACGAGGTCCAGGCGATCGAGGCGACCGGCGTCAGCTTCGGCCGTTAACTTCACCGGCGATCCTGGGCCCTTTTCCCCCCTTTTGGGCGATTTTCGCTTCGGCTTGCTCTTTCGCTAATCATCAGCTATCTATTTGTGCTTGGTGGTTATGTCAGTCGGCGCCCCCCACGGGTGTCCCGTTCTTCCGGGTGGATCGAGGAGGATCAGAATGCGAAGAATCGGGGAGAACATCCGATTCTACCGGAATCTGAGGAGCCTGACGCAGACGGCGCTCGCACGGAAGGTGCAGGTGGCTCCCGCCTACATCAGTCAGATCGAGGCCAACCAGAGAGTTCCGAGTCTCAAGGTCACGCGCCGCATCGCCAACGTGCTCGGGATCGAAATGAGCGTTCTCGTTCGGGAAGCGGACCCCCGAGCCCACGAGGGGCGGCTGTCCGATTCCGAGAAGCTCGATCTTCTGCGAACATTGATCATGGCCATCGAGGGAGAGTCCCGCTCTCCGGGCGACGAGACCACCGTTCGGACGGTCGAGGGTCGCGAGTTCGTCGCCACCGAGCTGTACAGCGAGCCGGAGTACAGCGTCGTCCTCCGCGAATTCACATCCAGTGGCGCGTTCGGTCGGGAGACTTCGGAGTCGGAGGTCGAGTGTCACGTGGTCCTGGAGGGCCGTGTTCGCGTCCTGGACCCGTCCTCCGGACCGGAAGTATCCGTCGGCGAGTGCCGCTCGCTCTCCGGCAGCGGCTCGGACCGTCTGAGCGGCGCCCGAGGGGCGAGGGTCCTGTCCGTGTACGCTCCGCGGGTGGCCCTCCAGGCCCTCGTCGATGCGTCGGAGGCCGTCACCGAGGGCGCGACCGCCCTCGACCGCTGAGCCGTCGCTCCCGGGGCGCGGCTCGCCCGATTGACCCTGCCATGGGCGCGAGCGTATTCTCTCCGTTTCTCCACCCCGAAGCCTCGAGTCCGTGACCTTGAAGAGCTCCACCCGGTCGTCGCATCTTCCGCCCGCTTCCGTCGAGCCGGGTGATCCCATTCGCGAAGCGGTCCACACGATCCTCCGCGAGATCGGGGAGGAGCCCGGGCGGCCGGGATTGCTGGAGACGCCGCGGCGGGTGGCGGAGGCATGGCGGGCCCTCACCACGGGCTACGAGCAGGACCCCCGGGAGATCCTCCGGGAGGCGATCTTCGAGGAGCCGTGCAACGAGATGGTGATGGTGCGGGAGATCGAGGTCTACAGCCTGTGCGAGCACCACCTCCTGCCGTTCTTCGGGAGGTGCCACATCGCCTACTTGCCGAAAGGCAAGATCGTCGGTCTGTCGAAGCTGGCGCGCCTCGTGGAGGTCTTCGCCCGTCGGGTTCAGGTGCAGGAGCGGCTCACGAGCCAGATCGCGCACGCGCTTCAGGAGGCCCTCGACCCGCTGGGCGTGGGAGTCGTCGTCGAAGCTCGCCACCTCTGCATGATGATGCGGGGGGTGGAGAAGCAGAACAGCCTCGCCGTGACGAGCTGCATGTTGGGCGCCTTCCGCGACGACCCCCGCACCCGGAACGAGTTCATCGAGCTCGTGGACAGATCTCACTCACTCTGAGTAAAAACCCCGACCGGCCTCGGCGGGCCGCGCTGAGCGCCCATTTCCGGCTTTCATGGTTTCTGCGCAAGATTGACGTTGCGGACCCCCTTTGCTAAAGTTGCCGACCGTAGCGCTGTCCCGAACAGATGTTCCAAACGCGGGAAGGAGGTGTGCCTTTCGTCGACGCGGAAGGAGTGCGCGTCTCTTGGGCTCCTTCCGTCCCTCGAGAATCCTCATCAAGATCCTGTGCTGCAAAGCCTCTAGGGGGTCTGCGCAATGACGAAACGCCTTTGGGGAGGCGCACTGCTG
>JALGZO010000513.1 GCA_025774865.1 bacterium
GGAGCGGGGGAAGCATCCCGGGGTCGGGCCGAGCGCTCCCACGCGGAGCGGGGGAAGCATCCCGGGGTCGGGCCGAGCGCTCCCCTATCCGAACAGTGGCGTCATCCCGGCGATGAGCGGTGCGAGCACGAGACTGATCACCGAGACGAGCTTGATGAGGATGTTCAGCGACGGCCCGGCGGTGTCCTTGAACGGATCGCCGACGGTATCTCCCACCACGGCTGCCTTGTGCGCATCGGATCCCTTGCCGCCGAGGTTCCCCTGCTCGATGAACTTCTTCGCGTTGTCCCAGGCCCCGCCCGCGTTCGCCATGAAGATGGCGAGCAACACGCCGGACACGGTGACCCCGGCCAGCACGCCGGCGAGCATCTCCTTGTCCCCGAGGACCACGCCGAAGAACACCGGCGTCAGCACCCCGAGCAGCCCCGGCACGACCATCTGCTTGATCGCCGCGGCGGTCGAGATGTCGACGCACTTCGCATAGTCGGCTTTCGCCTTTCCTTCGAGGAGTCCGGGAATCTCCCGGAACTGCCGACGAACCTCCTCGATCATGTCGAACGCGGCCCGTCCCACCGCCTTCATCGCGAACGAGGAGAAGAGGTACGGGAGCATTCCGCCGATGAGAAGCCCGGCCATCACGTTCGCCTTCGACACGTCGATCTGTTCCACCCCGGCGATCTGCTGGTAGGAGGCGAACAGGGCGAGCGCCGTCAGAGCCGCGGAGCCGATGGCAAAGCCCTTTCCGATCGCGGCTGTCGTGTTGCCGACTGCGTCGAGCTTGTCGGTCCGCTGGCGAACTTCCGGCGGAAGCTCCGCCATTTCGGCGCAACCGCCGGCGTTGTCGGCGATCGGTCCGTACGCGTCGACGGCCAGCTGAATCCCGGTCGTGGCGAGCATCCCGAGCGCCGCGATCGCGATCCCGTACAACCCGGCCAGTTTGAACGACACGATGATCGCGAGCGCGATCACCGTGACGGGTAGCGCCGTCGAAGTCATCCCGACGCCCAAGCCGGCGATGATGTTCGTCGCGCTGCCAGTCTCCGACGCCTTGGCGATGCTCTGCGCCGGGCCCCTCGATTCCGCCGTGTAGTACTCGGTCAGCGCACCCACCAGGATTCCGGCCACGAGACCGGCCAGGGTCGCGAAGAACACATTCATCGCCGGCGGTGCCCCATTCATGCCGGACTGCTCACCCAGGACCATGCGGATCGCGACCCAAGACGCCGCTGTCGTCAGAAGCGCCGCGAACGCGGTACCGGTGTTGAGAGCCGCCTGCGGGCTTCCGCCTTCCTTCGTCCGGACGAAGAACGTGCCGATGATCGACGCGACGATTCCGACCCCGGCGATCACGAGCGGCAGTACCACGTAGGACTGGGACGCCGCTCCGAACGCCGTCGCGAGCACCATCGCCCCGATGATCGACCCGACGTAACTCTCGAAGAGATCCGCACCCATCCCCGCCACGTCGCCAACGTTGTCACCCACGTTGTCGGCGATCGTCGCCGGATTGCGCGGGTCGTCCTCGGGGATTCCCGCTTCCACCTTGCCGACGAGATCTGCACCGACGTCAGCCGCCTTCGTGAAGATGCCTCCGCCGACGCGCGCGAAGAGCGCGATCGACGACGCGCCGAGGCTGAACCCGGTCATGAGCTGCACCACTCGACCGAGCGCCCCACCCGTGGCGGAGGATCCACCGTACGCGATCCAGAGCCCGGACAGACCGAGCACTCCGAGCCCCACGACGCCCATCCCCATCACGGTTCCGCCGCTGAACGCGACACCGAGAGCCGCGTTCAGGCTCTGACGGGCCGCTTGGGTCGTTCGGTTGTTCGCGGCGGTCGCCACGCGCATACCGATGAATCCGGCCAGGCCCGAGCACAGGGCCCCGACGACGAAAGAGACCGCGATCAGCTGGGTTCCGGCTCCGGAGTAGAAGACGAACAGGAGAACGGCGACGATCACGACAAAGATTGCGAGCACACGGTACTCGCGGGCCAGAAAGGCCATCGCGCCCTCGCGGACGGCCTCTCCGATCTCGACCATTTTCTCGTTCCCGGGATCCTGCCGGTTGACCCACGACGCCTTCCAGAACGCGAAGGCGAGCGCCAGGACTCCGACGGCCGGAATCAGCCACTCGTTCATCGGTCGTACTGCCCTCCTGTTACTGACGAGATTTCACCAGGAATCGCCGAACGGAACCTCATCCGGCGTTGAACCGATTCATCGCCTCCTCGATGCCTCCGGAGGCGAACACTCGAACGCTCTCGGCCGCCCGATCCACGACCTCGTGGACAACGGCCAGCTCTTCGGCGAGGAACGGCTCGAGGACGTAGTCCACGACGTCGTCGCGCTCGCCCGCGGCCGGTCGCCCGATCCCGAGCCGCAAGCGGGGAAACTCTCCGGTCCCGAGCTCTTCGATCAGCGAGCCGAGACCGTTGTGCCCTCCGTCCCCGCCGGCCTCGCGAAACCGGAGTCTCCCCAGCGGCAGGTCGAGATCGTCCACCACGGCCAGGAAGCGGGAGAGCGGGATTCCGTCGAATCGATCTCGCAGGCTGCGTGCCGCCAATCCGGATCGGTTCATGTAGGTCGTAGGCTTCGCGAGAATCCCCCGATTCGGCCCCTCCGTAAAGGGACAAACCACAAAGGGACAAACCACCCCGTGACGCAGCCCTTCCCGGAAGGACCCCCGGGCGGTCGTCGCCAGACGATCGACGACGAGAAAGCCGAAGTTGTGCCGGGTTTTTTCGTAGCGCGGCCCGGGGTTCCCCAGGCCGAGCACGAGAAAGTCGGGATTCGAAGGGATCTCCCCCTCGCCCATCTAGCCCTCGCCTTCTCCCTTCTTCTCCTCGGCCGGGGCGGCTTCTTCGCCCTTCTCGGCCATTTCGCCCTCGGCGGGTTCACCCTCGGCCACCGCCGCTTCTTCCTCCTCGGCGACCGGCTCCTTCTCGACGGTCGGTGCCGCCACGTGCGCGATGACCTTGGAGCCTTCTTGGAGGAACTCGAACTTGTCGGGCGTCACATCGGACACGTGAATCGTATCGCCGACCATCAACTCCGTGGCATCGATGTCGATGCTCGCCGGGATCTCGGACGGCAGGCAGAGAATCTCCAGCTCACGGGCGGGCTGCTCCAGGATGCCTCCGAAGTTGCGCACGCCCTCCGGCTCCCCGACGAGGTTGACGACCACCGACACGTGAATCTTCTTCAACATGTCGATGTGCTGAAAGTCGACGTGGACCGCCGACCTCGAAACGGGGTGGTGCTGGATCTCCCGCGCGATCGACTTCAGCGGCTTGGACTCTCCGGGCAGCTTCACGTCGAAGATGATGTTCTCGCCTTGCGCTTCCTGCATGGCCCGCACGAACTCCTTGCGATCCACGGTGAGGTGGATGGTCTTTCCCCGGCCGTAGAGAACGGCGGGAATGCGTCCGTCCCGGCGCGAGGTTCGAGCGCCGCCCTTGCCCAGACGGTCGCGGATCTCGCCCTCGATATGAATCGTCTTCATGGATTCCTTCCTCTCAGAACTCGAACAGGCTCGAGATGGATTCACTCCGATGGATCCGCTGAATCGCCTCAGCGAAGAGTCCGGCGACCGAGAGGACCTTGAGTTTCTTGGACTTCCGCGCCGCCGGGAGCGTGTCCGTAACGACGACCCGAGAGATCGCGGAGTCCTCGAGGCGGTCCAACGCATCTCCGGACAGCACGGGATGCGTGGCGCACGCGTAGATGTCTTTCGCTCCCACCTCCTTCAACGCGTCCGCGGATCGGATCAGGGTGTTCCCGGTGTCGATCATGTCGTCGATGATCAGCAGATTCCGGTTTTCGACCTCGCTGATCCCGATCACGTTCATCACCTCGGTCTTGTTCTTGGTCGGTCGCCGCTTCTCGATGATGGCGAGCGGGACGCCAAGCCGCCCGGCGTAGGCGCGCGCCATCTTCACGCTCCCGAGATCGGGCGCGACCACCGTGAACGCGCTCAAGTCGAGCTCCGAGAAGAAATCCAGGAAGACCGGCATCGCGTACAGGTGGTCCACCGGGATGTCGAAGAAGCCCTGGATCTGGGCCGCGTGAAGGTCCATCGCGAGAACTCGGTCGGTGCCGGCGGTCGTGATCAGGTTCGCCACGAGCTTCGCCGCGATCGAGACCCGGGGTTGGTCCTTCCGGTCCTGCCGGGCGTACCCGTAGTAGGGGATTACCGCCGTCACGCGGGACGCGGAAGCCCGGGTAGCGGCGTCGACCAGCATGAACAGCTGCATCAAGCTGTCCTGCCCCGGTGACGTCGGCTGAATGATGAAGACGTCGACGCCGCGAACGTTCTCGTTCAGCCCGACGAACGTCTCCCCGTCCGAGAAGCGGGAGATCTCCACCTGCCCGAGGGGAACCCCGAGGTGATCGGCGATTCCCTGGGCGAGATCCGGATGAGCGGTGCCCGAGAACAAGACCATGTTTTCGGACACGGCTGGGTCTCCTTTTCCCCTTCCTAGGGCAGAATGGCCGGCTATCTTAGCGGGGGTCTCTCCCGTGGGGCAAACGAAAAAGGCGGCGAATCAGCGGGAGAGCCAGGGGAAGGCCGGTTCCCCGGCCCTCCCCTGGCTGGGGCGGGAGGATTCGAACCTCCAAATGCCGGCTCCAAAGGCCGGTGTCTTACCATTTGACGACGCCCCAGGGCGATCGGGAGGCCTGGTCAGCCGGTTCGAGACTCGACTTCGCCACCTCGAGCCAGCTCGGCGTGGTACTCGTCCAGGATTTGATCCTCCATCCGATTGCGCATGTCGGAGTGGATCGGGTGGGCGATGTCCTGGAACGAGCCATCCCGTTTGCGCCGGCTCGGCATCGCGACGAACAGTCCCTCGCTTCCCTCGATGATCTTCAGACCCCGCACGACGAAGCAGTCGTCGAACGTGATGGTGACGAAGGCTTTCAGCTTCTCTTCGTCCCGAATGGAGACTCGGACGTCGGTAATCTCCATCGGCCCCGTCCCCCCCTCATTCCCAGCGTCAGTTCAGGGAGCTGGCGCAGACAACCTTCCATTTCCCACCCGCCGACAACTTCGTCGCGATGCGTTCCGCGGCTTGTTCGTCAGGTGCGACTCCGAAGACGGTCGGTCCACTGCCCGACATCAGGGCGCCCAGGGCGCCGGCGGAGACGAGCCGCTTCTTGACCTCGCCGACGACCTTGTGCTTTCGGAGGACTCCCGGCTCGAGATCGTTCACGAGATTCGCGGCCAGGAGCTCCACCCGACCCGACGCGAGAGCGATCTTGATCATACTGGTCGAGCTGCCCTGCCTCGTCAACTCCGTCGGCAGCTTCGAGTAAGCCCACTCCGAGCTCACGTGGATCGGCGGATTCACGATGACGAGATCGATGCGTCCCTGGCGGGGCAGCACCTCCAGCTTCTCCCCGCGACCGCCGGCCAAGCTCGTGACCCCCTGGACGAAGAACGGAACGTCCGAACCCAGCTCCAGCCCGATCGCCGCGAGGTCGTCAGTGGAGAGTTCGAGATTCCAGAGGTCGTTCAGGCCGCGCAGAACGGTTGCGGCGTTCGAGCTCCCGCCGCCGAGCCCCGCCGCCACCGGGATCCGCTTGACGATTCTCAGATCGAGGCCGCGCCGTACACCGGTCCGTCGCATGAGCAGCTTGACGGCCTGATACGCGAGGTTGGCTTCGTCCCGCGGCGTGCCCTGTCCGCCGTGGAACGTGAACTTCCGGCCGCCGGGCGTGAACGTGACGACGTCGCAGAGCGAGACCGGCATGAGGATTGACCGGATCGAGTGATACCCGTCGCCCCGCTGCCCGAGAACCTCGAGGTTGAGGTTCACCTTGGCGGGCGATTCGAGAACCAGCTTCTCTTTAGTCGCCGTCATCGAGGACACCCTACGACCCTCGGAGACCTCGCTACCGGAAATAGAGAATCCCGACGATCGCGCCCATCCACGCGACGACGCTCACGAGCAACGCGCCGTCACGAAAGAGAATCTCCGAAGGATTTCCGCCCAGTCCTCGTTCCCGAATCAGGAACAGGTATCGGAAGAAGCCATACACGACGAACGGTACGGTGTAAACGAGTTTGTCGGTCCCGAACCTCGCAACCGTTTCCGGCCAGATCGAGTAGATCGAATAGGCGAGGATCGCGCAAGCGGTGAGCATCGGGATGATGCTGTCGAAGAGCTGGATCGAGTAATCGCCGAGCGCCTCTCGATGCTCGTGGGCCGACGCATCGAGCAACACCAGCTCGGAGCGCCGCTTCCCGAAGCTCATCACGAGGGCGAGGAAGAACGTGCACAGAAGAAGCCACGCCGAGAGAGCGACTTCGGGATCCAGATCTCGCAGGACCTCGACCCCCGCGATCGCGCGGATGATGAAGCTCGTCGCGATCACCATGACGTCGATGATTACCTGTCGCTTGAGCCACACCGTGTAGAGAACGTTGAGGGCCAGGAAGACGGCGGCGGTCACCCCGAAGCGCGGTCCGAGCAAGAAGGCGCCACTCAGCCCCGCGATCGCGAGCCCCGCCGCGAACCCGAGAGCTGCGCCTCGGCTCACCTGGCCGGAAGCGATCGGGCGAGTGCGCTTTTCGGGATGACGCCGGTCCTTCTCGACGTCGACGACGTCGTTGAACACGTAGACGGCGCTCGAGAGCACGCAAAACGCCGCAAACGCCCCGATCGCCCGGAGCGCGAACTCCGGATCGGAGAGCCGCCCCGCGAACACGACCCCCGCGAATACGACCACGTTCTTGATCCACTGGGAGGGGCGCATCGCGGCGACGATACCCGTCACCGGCCGACCTCCTGCTTCTCCATCTTCGTGAGGATCTCTCGCATCTTCGAGACGATCAGATCGATCGCCACCTCGTTGTGACCGCCGCGGGGGATAATGACGTCCGCGTACCGCTTCGAGGGCTCGACGAACTGGAGGTGCATGGGCCGCACGGTTTCCTCGTACTGCCGTAGCACCGAGTGCGTAGACCGGCCGCGCTCGTTGATGTCCCGGAGGATCCGTCGAACGAGGCGCTCGTCGGCGTCGCAGTCGACGTAGAGCTTGATGTCCATCCTCTGGCGAAGCTCCGGAATCGTCAGGACCTGGATCCCCTCCAGCAACACGATGTTCACCGGCCCCACCGAGACGGTGCGCTCCTCGCGGGAATGCGTATCGTAGTTGTAGACGGGTTGCTCGATCTTCTCGCCGGAGCGCAGGCGATCGAGGTGCTCCACGAGAAGCGCGTTCTCGAACGAATCCGGATGATCGAAGTTGAGGTTCTTGCGCTCTTCGAGCGGGAGCTCCGACCGGTCCACGTAGTAGGAGTCGTGATTGAGAATCACGACCTTCCGCCGGACGAAGTCGTCCGCCACGCGCATCGCGACGGTCGTCTTGCCGGAGCCCGATCCTCCGGAGATCCCGATGACGATCGGCCTCACGATCGACGGTTCCTCACTGCGTGCGTGAGATCAGGAAGACACCGAGGCAGACGACGATCGTGCCGAGAATACGGGTCGGTGTCACCACCTCGTGAAAGAACACGCGGGAGAGCAGGACGACGATCACGTATCCCATGGAGAGCAGCGGGTATGCATAGGAGAGGTCGGCCCGCGTCAAGACGATCAGCCACAGCGCCGCCGAGACGGCGTAGAAGAAGAACCCCGTGATGACGACGGGATTCATGGCGGCGCGGAGGAGCCGGGGAATGACTTCGCCCATTTCGTCGACCTCGTCGCCGCCCGAGGACATTCCCTGCTTGAGGAGTAGCTGCCCGCAGACTCCCAGGAAGACGCACACCAAGATCATCAGAAAGTTTTTCACCGGCGCCTCCCGAAGAGGGGGTCGACGAACACTGAAAACCGGCGGCCGAAAGACCATTTCCGCTTGGGCTCGAAGCTCCCGAGAGAAGAGCGTCCTTCGATCACCGGCGTAGCCTAGTAGGCCTCTTCCTGGAAGAGAAAACGGAAGAGGGTCAAAACGAGAATCTTCAGGTCGAGACCGAGCGACCAGTTCTCAACGTACCAGATGTCATAGCGTGTGCGCTCCTCGACGGAGGTGTCGCCTCGAAGTCCGTTCGCCTGGGCCCACCCCGTGATGCCGGACTTGACGCCTTGCCGCTCGAGATAGCGGGGAACGTCGCGACGAAACTGATCCACGAAGAACCGCCGCTCGGGTCGCGGCCCGACGAGCGACATCTCTCCTTTGAGAACGTTCCAGAGCTGCGGCAGCTCGTCGAGGCTCGTTCGTCGCAGAACGCGACCGATTCGCGTCGCGCGGACGTCCTCGCGCGTCGTCCAGACCGGCCCGGTGTCCCCCTCCGCCGCCACCGGCATCGACCGGAACTTCAGCAGGTCGAACTCCCGCCCGTCCCGTCCGAGCCGTCGCTGCCGGTAGATCACCGGACCCGCGGAGTCGAGCTTCACCACGGCCGCCAGTAATCCGAGAAGCGGCGACAACACGACGAGTCCGGCGGCCGACGCCAGGATGTCCAGCGTCCGCTTCTTGATACGGTCGATCCGGTCGAGGGGATGTAGCCTCACTCCGACGAGGGGCACTCCATCGATCTCCTCTACGCGGATTCGGCCGAGCATGACTTCGAACAGATCCGGTACGAAGTCGCAGCGAATGCCGTCGCCGTGGCAGGCTTCGACCAGATCGAGCCGTTCGTCGTACGTCAGGTCCGGATCGGTCACGAGAACTCGATCCACGCGATTCGCCTTCGCGAAGGCGCGCACCCGGCCGGGCCGCAGCGCCCGGAGCGACGGGCCACTCTCGGGATCGTCCCAATCGTCTCCTTCCAGAGCCGCGACGACGGCGAGCCCCGATCCCGGCCGGCTCCTGATCTTCGACCCGAGCCGTTCGGCCATCTCTCCGCCCCCCACGATCGCGACGCGTTGCACACCGATCCCTCGGCGCCTCAACGCTCGGTGGCCGGCCGCGGCGACCCGCCGGAACGCGATCGCCAGCCCGGCGAGCACGAACCCGTAGCCGAGGAGCATCGTCCGCGAGAAAGAGAACTCGCGATAGAAGAACGCGACGGCGGCCAGCAACACGCAGGTCATCGCGGTCGCGCGCGTCACCGGCCCGAGGTCCCGCAGGAATGTGGCCGGACGCCGGGGATGGTAGAGGCCGTGGGAACGGAAGACCGCGACCCCGAGCGGGACCACGACGGCCAGCGCCGCCACGTACGACGCGAGCGTCGGCACGCCGAGCGGCGCGGGAAAGAGCCGGAATCGCAGCCAGTAGGTCAGAAACAAGCCGCCCGCGAGGGCCGCCACGTCGGCGACGACCACCGTCGCCGCGAACAATCCCGGGGCGAGCTGACGGGTCGCCGGTGGCGTCGGGGCGGTCGGCGGGGTCGACGGAACGCGACGCTGCTTCGTGGCCGAGCGAGTCTTCCGATGAACGACGTCGCGCGTCTTCACGATCACTCTCCGCACGCTTCTTCGAGCGCTTCGCACAGCAGGTGCTCGATCACGAGGTGAGCTTCCTGGATCCGCGGGGTCGCGCCGGACGGCACGGCGATGCAGTGGTCGACGAGTCCGGCGAGCTTTCCTCCGCCCTCTCCGGTCAGCCCGATCGTGACGATCTGCATGTCGCGGGCCGTCTCCACCGCCCGCAGGACGTTGGGCGAGCTGCCGCTCGTCGAGATCGCGACGAGGGCGTCCTCCGGGCGCCCCAGCGCCTCCACTTGACGCGAGAAGACGTGCTCGAAGCCCAGATCGTTGGAGGCCGCCGTGATCACCGAACTGTCGACCGTGAGGGCGATCGCGGGAATCGCCTTGCGGGCCTTGAGGTAGCGGACGGCGAGCTCGGTGGCAACATGCTGAGAGTCGGCTGCGCTTCCGCCGTTGCCACAGAGAAGGACCTTTCCACCCCGGCCCACGCGGTCCGCCAAGACCCCCGCCACCTCGCTGACGGCGGGGGCGGTCTCCCGACTCACCCGGTCGAGTACCGCGGCGGTCTCCGCGATCGACCGACGGATGCGGTCGACATACAAGGCAATCGCCCCCTGATCGGTGTCCGCCACGACGGAAGGTCCGCCTCCGAAGGGGTTTTGACGCGTGAGAATCCGATCTTCCCCCCCGCGTGTCAACTCCCCGCGGACCACCGCTTCAGCCCCTCACGCACCTTCTGCAGGAAGACGTCTCGCCCGAACGACTCCGCCCGAAGCCGACAATCGGTGGGATCGATCCAGTCGGGGTTCGCTTCGACCGTGCGAATCGCGCTCGCGAACGCCTCCGGAGTCTGCTCCGAGACGAACAGCCCCGTGGCGCCTTCCTCCACGCCGCCGCGGTCACCCTCCCACTTCCGGCCGCGCACCGTCTCTCGAGCGCCGCCGATTCCGTACGCGACGACGGGCCGACCGCACGCCATGGCCTCCAACGGCGTGATTCCGAAATCCTCCACCCCCGGGAAGAGAAACCCACGACACCGGGAGTACAGACTCACGAGATCCGCGTCCGGCAACCAGCCGACGAAGCGCGTGCCCGGTCCGGCGACCTTCCGGAGAGCGGCCTCCTGGGGGCCCTTCCCGACGACGACGAGAGGGGAGCCGGTGAGCTGAGCCGCTTGCACGGCCACCTCGATCCTCTTGTAGGGAGCGAACGCGGAGACAACCAGCCACTCGTCGGAAACCGACTCCCCTGTCGGTCGAAAGAGATCGACATCGACCGGGGCAGGCACGACCTCGGCTTCGCGGCCGTAGTACCGTCGAATGCGTGTGGCCACGAAGGCCGAGTTGGCCAGCAGGACGTCCACCCGGTCCGCGCTGCGCCGGTCCCACTGTTGGAGGGGGCGCCGGAGAAGCGCCATCGCGGCCCGGGTCGAGAGCCCCGCGCGCGACGGACCGAAGTAATCGTCGTAGCGATCCCAGACGTACCGCATGGGGGAGTGCAGATAGGAGACGTGGCGGGCGCCGGGCGCGGGCCGTACTCCCTTCGCGACACAGTGCGATGTCGACAGAACGAGGTCGTAGCCGGAGAGATCGAAGCGCTCGATGAGCCACGGAAAGAACGGAAGAAGCTTCCGGTAGTACCGCGCGACACCGGGGAGCCGGTCGGCGAAGCTGGCGTGGATCGGGCGATCCTCGATCATGGGTGAGACCGAGCCGGGAACATGCACGAGGGTGAAGAGATCCGCTCCGGGGTGCAGCTCACACAGCACCTCGAGCACCTTCTCGCCGCCCCTCATCCCGGTCAGCCAATCGTGGACGAGCGCCACGCGCATCCGTTCCTCCTGTCACCGGCGCCGGCGCCGCAGGACCCGCCGAGCCGGATCAGCTCTCCGTACGGTCGCCGACCAGTTCCATGCGCGCGAGACATCGTCGGAGCGCGTCCGGCCAATCCGGGAGCGCGTCGAGGCCGGAGCCCGTCATCCGCGTGTCTTCGAGAACCGAGTTGTGAGGCCGACGGGCGGGGCGGCGGAAGGTGTCCGACGTGACGGGGATCGTCTTCACGTCGATTGCCGCCACCTCGAAGATCTTTCGCGCGAATCCGTACCAGGAGACCTCCCCACGATTCGTCACGTGAAAGACTCCACTGGCCGCAGAAACGGCGAGGTCGAGGAGCGCGCTGGCGAGATCGGCCACGAAGGTCGGGCGACCGATCTGATCGTCGATGACCGAGATCTCCGGCCGCTCTTCGGCGAGCCTGAGCATGGTCAGAAGGAAGTTCCGGCCCCGATCCCCGAACAGCCAGGACGTTCTCGCGACCACCCCGTCCGCCCCGAGACTGCAAACCGCCTCCTCGCCGACGAGCTTCGACCACCCGTACGCGGAGATCGGACCGGCCGCGTCCGACTCGACGTATGCTCCATCCTTGTCGCCCGAGAAGACGTAGTCGGTCGAGACCATGACGAGTCGGCTCCCGGATTCCCGACACGCTTCGACGAGGTGGGCGGTCCCTCGGCCGTTCACGAGGAACGCACGCTGGGGATCCGACTCACAGCCATCCACGTCGGTCCAGGCCGCGGAGTGAATGACCGCCCGCGGACACACCGAGGTGACGACCCGCCGGACGGCTTCGGAATCGGTCACGTCGAAGGAGTCGCGATCCCAGCCCACGAGCTCGACGCCGCGATCGCGCGACGCCGCCACGATTTCCCGGCCAAGCATCCCGGCCGCGCCCGTCACTGCGAGGGGTCCCGGGGAGCCGGGGTTCGCCGCCGCGCTCATTCCGGGACCTGGATCTCCGAATTGTCACCCACCATGAAGCGGAACGCGCGCGGCTTCGTGGGAGCTTGGGAGATGCGGACGTTCTTGCCCACGAGACTCCTCTCGATTCGTCGCGGCAGGCTTTCGATCCGGCAGTCCTCCAGGATGATCGAGAACTCGATCTCGGCCCCGACGATGCGACAGCCGGTCGAGACCGCGGTGAATGGCCCGATGTAGGCGTTCTGCACGACGGTTCCCGCTCCGATGATCAGGGGACCGCGAAGCTCGGAGTTCTCCACGATCGCACCCTCCTCCAGGACGACTTCGCCGATCACGCGGCTCTGGCCGTCGACCTTCCCTCGGATGTCCCGCTCGACCGCCGACAGCGCAACCCGATTCGCCTCCAGCATGTCCTCGAGCTTTCCGGTGTCCTTCCACCATCCCTTGATGATGTGACTCCGGACGTCCCGGCCAGTCTCGATGAGGTGCTGGATCGCGTCCGTGATCTCGAGTTCTCCCCGCGCGGACGGTCGAATGGCGTTCACAGCCTCGAAGATCGTGGCGTCGAACATGTAGACGCCGACGAGCGCGTAGTCCGACTTCGGCTGCTTCGGCTTCTCCTCCAGACCGACGACTCTCCCGCCGGTGATCTCCGCCACGCCGAAGTTCTCGGGGTTCGGCACCCGCGCCAGGAGGATCTGGGAGTTCGCCGAGTCCGCCTCGAACTCGTCCACGAGCTCCTTGATCCCGTCCTTGATGAAGTTGTCGCCGAGGTACATGACGAATCGATCGTCGCGCAGGAAGTCCTGCGCGATCTTCACCGCGTGGGCGAGTCCAAGCGGATCGTCCTGCTGGATGTAGGTGGTCTTCACGCCGAAATCCGACCCGTCGCCGACCGCGTCCCGGATCTCCGCCGCGGTGTCGCCCACGATGATTCCGATGTCTTCGATCCCGGCATCGCGAATCGCCTCGATCGCGAAGAACAGAATCGGTTTGTTCGCGACGGGGACGAGCTGTTTCGCGCTCGTGTGCGTGATCGGTCGAAGCCGCGTACCCCGCCCGCCCGCCAGTATCAATGCCTTCACCGAGATCTCCTCACGGGTCGCGGTCCAGGATTCGGCGGAAGAGGCGGCGGGCGCCGGAGCGAGGCTCCAGCGATGGAGCGGTCGTCTCGATCGTCTCGCCCCGCGCGATCTTCCACGGCTTCTCCCGCGTCATTCGCCACGACTCCTCCTCGCCCACGAGCTCCGCCGCCCGTTCCCGGGCCCGGCCGAGGCAGAAGGGACGACGGTTCAGATCGTGGGCGTCCGAGCCCAGCAGGTGCGCGGCCCCGGTCCCGAGAAGGTACTCCGCGCAGGTCTTCGCGGAATCCCCGAGCAGGCCCACGAGACTCGACGCGTTCACCTGGATCACGGCCCCGGCCTCGATCCAGCGGGCGATCGGCGTCGGGTCCGCCTGCAGCCGACGATTTCGCTCCGGATGCGCGATCACCGGGACGCGCCCGCTCCGAGTGAACGCCTCGATCATCTCGGGAATGTCGCCCGGGGGGTCGCCGAGCGAGAAGTCGACGAGCACGTACCGCGCGACCTCACCGAGCGGTACCGCCCGCTCCGCGAAGCGCTCCGGATCGCCTCCCGCGTAGTAGTTCTCCGCCCCCGGAAACACCTGAAGAGGAATCTCCTCGCGGGCGATCGCCTCGACGACTCCCGGGAACTCCTCGCGAAGGAGCTCCGGGCTCGTCGCGAAAAGACCCTCCCACAGGTGCGACGTCGCGAAGACGGCGCGACAACCCTCTCCGACGGCCGCGCGCGCCATGGCGAGCGAGTCGCGGAGATCGTGGGCGCCGTCGTCGACCCCGGGAAGAATATGACAGTGGAGATCGAGCATCGTATCGCTTCCGGAAAGGGAGGACTCCGTCAGGAGAGGGCCTCGGCCACGATCTCGGGCGCCGCCTCCAGAGCCGCGCCGAGCTTCTTCGGGTCCTTGGCGCCGGCCGTCGCGAGGTGCGCCTTGCCGCCGCCGCCGCCCCCGGCGATGCGCGCGACCCGCCCGACGAGATCCCCGGCCGCGACCTTCCCCGCCTTCACCACATCGTCGGAGAGCGCGACCAGGAGCGCCACCTTTCCTTCGATCTCGGTGCCGAGAACCACCACCGTGGAGGGACCCGACGACCGGAGCCGGTCGCCCAGATCCCGGAGCGCATCGCGGCTCGCGACCGGGGCGCGGCCGGCGATGAGGCGGTGCCCGGAGACGTCGATCGCAGCCGCAGACAGGGCCTCTGCGGCGTCGCCGGCCGCCCGCCGCTCGAGCTCCTCGACCCGCCGGCGGAGCCGGCGAGCCTCCTCCTGGAGATCCGCGAGCTTCGTGAGCACGTCCTCCCCGCCGCTCTTCAGTACTTCCGCGATCTGCTCGAGGCTCTCGCGGGCTCGACGGGCATGAGCGAGAGCGGCGGGGCCGGCGTAGGCCTCGATTCGGCGAATCCCCGACGCCACCGATCCTTCCGACGAGAACGTGAACAGGCCGATCTCGCCCGTCGCGCCGACGTGCGTGCCGCCGCACAGCTCCTTCGACGGACCCATGGTGACCATGCGCACCTCGTCGCCGTACTTGTCGCCGAAGAACGCGAGCGCCCCCGCATCGATCGCCTCGGCGTACGGAACGACGTCCGTCATGACGCCGTGGTTCGCGCGTACGAGCTCGTTCACCCGGGTTTCGATCGCCTCGAGCTCGGCGGCTCGGACCGCTTCGGGATGGCTGAAATCGAAACGCAGGTGATCGGGACCGACGTACGAACCCTTCTGCGACACGTGGGATCCGAGCACTTCGCGCAGCGCGTGGTGCACGAGGTGAGTGGACGAGTGATGGTCCATGACGTGCCGACGGTGCTGCGCGTCGACTTGCAGTGTCACGCGATCACCGGCGGAAATCTCCCCTTCCTCGACCGTGCCGAAGTGGACGAAGATCTCGCCTCCGCCCGCTCGCTTCACGTCCTCGATGCGGACCCGACCGCCCTCGGTCGTGACGACCCCGGTGTCCCCCACCTGCCCGCCCGACTCTCCGTAGAACGGGGTCTCTGGAGTGGCGATCACGACGACCGCTCCTTCCCCCGCTTCCTCCCCCGGCACGATCTCGTCCCCGTGGACGACCGCGAGTGCCTTCACGACCGACGTCTCTTCGAGCGTTTCGTACCCCGAGAACCGCGTGGCGCCGACATCGGCGCGCCGCGCCGACACGAACCCGTCCACCGCGACCGCATCTCCGCCACCCTTCCAGCTTGCGCGGCTTCGCTCCCGCTGTCCCTCCATGGAGCGGAAGAAGCCAGCCTCATCCACTTCGAAGCCGCGACGCACACCGACCGATGCCGTCAGCTCCAGCGGGCACCCATAGGTGTCGTACAGGCGAAACGCGACCTCGCCGGTGAGCACCCGCTGCCCGTGCTCGCCCTGGGTCCAGACTTCGTCGTTCTCGAGTTGCTGCAGGAGGTCGTCGATCCGGCGCATTCCCTCCTCGACGGTGCGGCGGAACAACCTCTCCTCGGCCTCCGCACCCTGACGCACGGAAGCGAGGCGCTCCCGCAACCCGGGATAGGACACGCCCATCGCATCGACGACGGATTCGCACGCGTCGGCCAGGAAGGGGCGGTGCACGTCCAGAAGTACGGCGTGCGAGATCGCGCGACGCATGATCTTGCGCAGCACGTAACCGCGCCCCGTCTTGTCGGGGTGGACCTCGTCCGCGAGCAGAAACGCAGTGGCGCGAGCGTGGTCGGCGATGACGCGCATCGAAACCGAGTCCGAGTCGTCGCCGCCCGCGTAAGGGCGCCCGACGATTCCCGCCACGACATCGAGCAAACCGCGAAGGAGGTCGGCGTCGTAGTTCGACCGCTTCCCCTGCACGACCGACGCGATCCGCTCCAGCCCCATCCCGGTGTCGATCGATGGCGCCGGCAAGGGTGCGAGTCGACCGGAACCGTCGCGATCGTACTGCATGAAGACGAGGTTCCAGACCTCCATCCAACGATCCCCGTGATTCACCGTGCCTTCGAGATCGTCACCGAGGTCGTAATGGACTTCCGAGCACGGCCCGCACGGCCCGATGTCGCCCATCGCCCAGAAGTTGTCTTTCATGCCGAAGCGAAGGACGCGATCGTCGCCCACCCCCGCGACGCGCTTCCAGATCTCCGCCGCCTCTTCGTCGGCCGGGATTCCGTCCTCGCCTCCGAATACCGAGTACATCAGGCGACGGGGATCGAGCTTCAGCTCCTGCACGAGGAACTCGTACGCGAACGTGATCGCTTCTTCCTTGAAGTAGTCGCCGAACGAGAAGTTGCCGAGCATCTCGAAGAGCGTGTGGTGGCGCGGCGTGCGCCCCACTTCTTCGAGGTCGTTGTGCTTGCCGGAGACGCGCAGGCAACGCTGGGAGCTGGCCGCCCGGGGCGCTGGGGCCCGGGCCGCTCCGGTGAACGCATCCTTGAACGGGACCATCCCGGCGTTCACGAACAGAAGCGTGGGATCGTCGCGCGGAACGAGCGATGTGCTCGGGACGACGGAGTGACCCTTCGACGCGAAGTAGTCGAGAAACGCGGTGCGCACCTCTGCGGTCGTCATCGCTTGCGTCGCTTTCATGACGGCTCGCTCTCGCCCATCTCGTGTTCCGCGAAGAAGCCCGCGATGGCCTCGCGGCAAACCTCGCGCTCGAATCCCCGCCGGGCCAGCGCCGACCACATCCGGCGGCGCGCGACCGCGGCCGGGAGCCGCGTGAACTTCCCCGCAGTGCGTCCGAGCATGTCCGACGCCACGCCGATCTCCGCTGAGCTCGGGTAGACCTCATCCAGCGCGGTGGCCACGAGCTCGGCCTCCACGCCCTGTCGCTGGAGCTCGACCCTCAGCAGATCCCGCCCTCGCGGGGAAAACCGGAGCCGGTCCCGAATCCACGCGCGGCTCGTTTCTGCGTCGTCGACCAGCTCGAGCTCTTGCATGCGAGCGACCGCCTCTTCGATCGCGCGCGAGGCGACGCCGTTCCGGCGGAGGTACGCGCGCACCTCGCGCTCGAATCGGCGCCGCGTCGATACGTGGCGGATCGCGAGCTCGACCGGAGAGGGATCGCTCCCTCTCCGCTTCGAGTCGCGAGCGCCTTTAGTTCGAGTCGGCCGCGGCAATCACCGCCTCCGCCTCCCCGTCCGCCGGCACCGGCTGCGCGGCGGGGACGGACAACGCGCCGAGTCCGTAGGCGGTGCGCACCTGGGCTTCCAGCCGCTGCCGCACGTCGGGGTTCTCCCGGAGGAACGATTTCGCGTTCTCCCGCCCCTGGCCCACGCGGTCCCCGTCGTACGAGAACCAGCTGCCCGACTTCTCCACGATCCCCTTCTCCACCGCGAGGTCCAGGAGATCCCCCTCGACCGAGATACCTTCGCCGAAGATGATGTCGAACTCCGCCTCACGAAACGGCGGCGCGAGCTTGTTCTTCACGACCTTCACGCGGGTCCGGTTGCCGATGGCACCGGTTCCTTCCTTGATCGTGCCGATACGCCGGATGTCGAAACGCATCGACGAGTAGAACTTCAGCGCGTTCCCGCCCGAGGTGGTCTCGGGATTGCCGAACATCACTCCGATCTTCATCCGGATCTGGTTGATGAAGACGATGGACGTCTTCGACTTCGAGACCGATCCGGTGAGCTTTCGCATCGCCTGCGACATGAGGCGCGCCTGCAGCCCCACGTTGTGGTCTCCCATCTCGCCCTCGATTTCCGCGCGCGGAACGAGCGCGGCTACCGAGTCGATCGCGATGATGTCGACGGCATTCGAGTGGACGAGCATGTCGGTGATCTCGAGCGCCTGCTCGCCGGTGTCCGGCTGCGAGACCAACAGGTTGTCGATGTCGACGCCGAGCGCTTGCGCATACTTCGCGTCGAGTGCGTGCTCGGCGTCGATGAACGCGGCGGTGCCACCCAGCTTCTGCGCTTCCGCCATCATGTGAAGCACGAGCGTGGTCTTACCGGAGGACTCGGGGCCGAACACTTCGATGACCCTCCCCCGCGGCACGCCGCCGATTCCCAGCGCCATGTCGAGAGAGAGGCAACCGGTCGGAATGATACGGAGCCCCTCTTCCGTCGGGCGCTCTTCTCCGAGCCTCATGATGGCGCCCTTGCCGAACTGCCGTTGGATCTGCCCAAGGGCCAGATCGAGGGACTTCTCTCGGTTCTTCTCGTGGCTCCCGCCTCTGCTACCCTTCATCAAGACCCTCCTTCGCTGTTCGAAACTGAAGCGGCCTCCCCGCTGCGCAAAGGGAAGTGGGCAACCGCCGTGTATGTCGCACCCCGGGGCAAGAGCCGGCTCTCGGCCAGCGTCACCTGCTCGAGGAGATGCGTTCCGCCGCGGAACGATCCCTCCTCGAGAAGGCTCGAGAGTCGCCCGACTCCCCGGGATCCCTTCGGGCGACCCAGCGTGACGTGCGCCCGAAACGGTCGCTCGTCGATTCGTTCGAGAAAGCGCTCCTCCAAGAGCACCTTCTCGGTGTGAGACGCGAGCGACGCGAGCTCGCGGGCTCCTGTTTCCATCCCGACCCACACGACACGCGGGGCGCCGCGCGGCGGGAAACGCCCCAGACCGGCGAGACGCACCGCGAACGACTCACGACCGGCGAACGCGCGAGAGAGGCACCCGATCAGATCGTCCACCCGCGCCGACTCCACGTCACCGAGAAACCGAAGCGTGACGTGCAGGTTCTCGGGAGGAACCCACCGGACGTCGGCGTCCGTGGCCCGTAATCGATCCGCGATCGGCCGCAACTCTCGGCGAGCCGCCACTGGAAGCCAGACGGCGACGAAGAGCCGCCGCGCCGTCACGCCGGCCGGACCCGACGATAGGCCATTTCGAGCGCTTTGTTGACGGTTCGTTCGCGCACCATCTCCCGGCTTCCCGGAAAGACGAAGCGACGGGTCTCGGTCCCCGCGGGGTCGGAAACCGCAATCCACACCGTTCCGACGGGCTTCTCCGGGCTCCCACCGCTCGGGCCCGCGATCCCGGTCACCGCGACCGCGAGCCAGGCCTCGAAGGCGGCGCGCGCCCCTTCGACCATGGCCCGGACGACCGGTTCCGACACGGTTCCGTGCCGGGCGAGAAGCTCCGGCGCCAATCCGAGCCGCTCGATCTTCGCCCGGTCCGAGTACGAGACGATGCCGCCAAGGTACACTGAAGACGCTCCCGGAACATCCGTGATTCTCACCCCGATCGCGCCTCCCGTGCACGACTCCGCCGTCGCGACCGTCCGTCGCTCCGCGGCGAGCGCCGCAACCAGAGATTCCGGAAGTCCGGACTCGGGCAAGGCCGCGCTCCCCAGCAAGCTTCGAATGGATTGCTCCGTCTCGTCGAGCTCGGTCGCGGGAGCGCCCCGGGGCGCGAAGAGGCGGAGCTTGACGCCTCCCGCGCCGGGGAGAAACCCGAGGCTCACTCTCGCGGGGACGACGAATCCGCCCGCGTCGAGGATCGCGGCGGCCCGGAGCTCGCTGAGCCCCGCCGTGGCGACGAGTCGATGCCAGCCCCAGCCCGATTGCGGCGTGGGTAGTCCGTCGACGAGCGGACCGATCATCTCGACGACCTCTGGCGGCACCCCGGGGAGCACCCAGAATCGGCACGAGCCGATCTCGCCGCCGAAGCCCGGGGCCGACCCGACCGGATTCCGGATCGGGACCGTCCCTTTCGGAAAGGACGCCTGGCGGGTGGCTCCCTCGGCCGGGAGGCCGCGGGCGGCGAGGCGCTTCTCGATCGAGGCGCGGATGTCGACGTTCGTGTGGACTCCTACCCCGAGGGCCTGCGCCACGCCTTCGCGCGTGACGTCATCCGCGGTGGGGCCGAGCCCCCCTGTCACCACGAGGAGGTCCGAGACTTCGGCGAGCCGCCGGACCGCGTCGGCGATCGCGCCGACGTCGTCGGGCACGATCTCCGCCCGGGCGACGACAACACCCTGGCGCGCCAGCTCGGCCGCGACGATCGCGACGTTGCGATCGGAGACCGACCCGTCGAGGAGCTCGCTGCCGACCAGCAGGACCGCGCCGCGCACCTCAGCCTCCGACCGGTAACCAGTGCAACAAAAGCCTGAGGACGATGGCCGCGTAGACTCCGGCCACGACGTCGTCGAGCATCACGCCCACGCCCCCGCCGAGGCGCTCCAGCCGGCGGGCGGGGAACGGCTTGAAGATGTCGAAAAGCCGAAACAGAAGAAAGCCGAGGATCAGCACGAACGGCGTGGGCACGAGACCGGCGAGCGTGATCCACTGGCCGACGACCTCGTCGATGACGATCGGTCCGCCGTCTTCGCCGAACTCCTTCTCGGCCGCGCCCGACGCCGGAACCCCGATGGCCGCCACGACGAGGAGGAAGAGCACGGGCCCGAGGCCGAAGTGACCGTCCGACCCGAGCGGCAGCGCGGGGACCGCGCCGTAGAGGGCGACGGCGAGGAGCGATCCTGCCGTGCCGGGCGCGATCGGAAAGAAACCGGTCCAGAGCCCCGTCGCGTAGACCCGCAGGGCGAACCTCATGGGCGACCTCGCGACCGCGTCTTCGTCAACGGGCCCCGCCCAACAGGACCGAGCGTGTCTTCCAGACGTAGTCCAGCCCTGATACCACCGTGATCGCTGTCGTGACAAGAAGGCCACCGAGCAGAATGCCGTCGACGATCGAGTTTCCGGAGTGCTTCCAGTACGAGGGCGTAGGATCCGACGTCGCGCGAATCGACATGATGATGAGAAGCGTGAACACGAATCCCATCTGGAAACCGGTCTTCCACTTGCCGAGCGGGCTCGAGTGGATCACGACGCCGCGTCGCCCGACGAAGGAGCGCAATCCGGTCACGAGGAACTCGCGCCCCAGGATGGCGCCGACCATCCACGCTTTGACGCTGGGAACGCCGAGGAAGAGGAACGACAGGTACGCGACCGCGACGAGCAGCTTGTCCGCGAGCGGGTCGAGGATGCGGCCCACTTTGGTGACGGTCTCCGTCCGGCGAGCGAGGTAGCCGTCCATGAAATCGGTAAACGCGGCGAGCGTGAAGATCATCGACGCCATCCAAACTGCGCGAGGCGTCTCGCGGAACACCACGATCACGAAGAGAGGAGCCAGCAGCAACCGAATCACGGTGAGGAGGGTCGCCGCGGTCATCGCCTCATCAGCTCCCGTCCTTGAATCGCCCGTCCGAGAGTCACCTGATCGGCAAACTCGAGGTCTCCGCCCACCGGAATCCCACGCGCGATACGAGACACTTCGCAGCCCAGGGGGGCGAGTAGCTTGTGGAGGTAGAACGCGGTGGCGTCTCCCTCCGTGTCCGGATTCAGCGCGAGAATGACCTCGCGCGGTGCCGCCTCGCGAACCCTCGCGAGGAGCTCCTTCACCTTGAGATCGTCGGGTCCGACACCATCGAGGGGAGAAAGAACTCCATGCAGGACGTGGTACCGCCCCTGGTATTCCCCTGTCGCCTCGATGGCGAGTACGTCGCTCGGCTCCTCCACGACGCAAACGACTTCGTCCGGGCGGCGCGCATCCGAGCAGAGCGGACACGGCGAGGCTTCGGTCACGTTGTGACAGACGTCGCAGAACACTACGCGGCTCTTCACGTCGGTGAGGGCCTCCGCGAGACGCTTGATCGTGTCGTCGTCCGCCTTCAGTACGTGGAACGCGAGTCGACGTGCCGACTTCCGTCCGATCCCCGGCAACCGGGAGAATTCGTCGACCAGGCGCGCCAGCGCCTCGGAGCCGTACTCCACGGCTCTATCAGACGAGCCCGGGCGGCAGACCCATTCCGCCCGCCGCCTTCTGCATCTCCGCCGCCGCCAGCTCCGACGTTCGCCGCTTGCCCTCGTTGACCGCCGCCACGATCAGGTCCTGCAGCATGTCGATGTCGTCGGGGTCCACGACCTCGCGATCGATCTCCAGCGAGCGGAGGCTCCCGTCACCCATCATCACCACCTTCACCATGCCACCGCCCGAAGTCGCCTCGACGGACTTGGCGGCGATTTCCTCCTGAACCGCAGCCATCTTCTCCTGCGCCTTCTGCATCTGCTTCATTACTTTCTGAATGTTCAATTCCGTCTCCCGTGGGATGCCGCTCTCGGCATCATCCTAGGCGGAGCCTCCCGGGAGGAGTGTCCCCCCCAGGTCGTGCATGATGCGGCGCAGCCCCTGGTTTTCTTCCAGCAGATCCTTCTGTCCACGGCGGGCGGCGCGCTCCTCGGCCGGCGCCGACGCGGCGGACGCGGCGCCGGCCGGGACCACCCCCATCTTCGCGCGGAAGGAAGTCGCCTTGCCGGCGAGAATCGCGAGCTCCTCGTGAATGATCGCCAGATTCTCGCGGCGGCTCACCATCCCCTCGTAATAGTCGTTGTCGAAGACCGCCGTGAAGGTCCCCTCCTCGAGGGAGAGCGGCGCACCGTGACCGAGGAACGACGCCAGCATCACCTTCCGTTCCTTCACGCGCCCGAGGAGCCCTGTCCAGATCGCGCCGACACCCTCCCCCGCGGTGGCCGGCACGGCCGAGGCGGTGACTTCGCTCGGGGCCGGCTCCGGATCGGTCCCGCCCGACGTCTCCGGCCGCGACGACGTCGACGACGGGGCCGATCGCGGCGGTGTCGGCGGTGTCCGCGAGCCGGTGTCCGCGGTCAACGCTTTGACGCGGTGGACCAGGTCCGCCATCTCACCCGGATCTTCCAGGCGGCACATCCGGGCGAGCGCAACCTCGAGCGCGAGACGCGGTCTCGCGCTACGCCGCAGGTCGGCGACGGCGCGACTCGCGAGCGTCAGGAGCGCCGTGAGCTTCGCGCCGGAAACGTCGGTGCCGAGCTTCCGGAGCGTGTCGGCGAGGTCGGCCCCCACTCCGAGCGAGGCGGACTTGTCGGGAGCCGACTGGACGACGAGGAGATCCCGCAGCGCCTGCGTGAGCGCAAGGGCGACGCGCCCCGGATCCAGCCCACGATCCAGGAGCTCTGACAGGCGGGAGAACGCCTCGCCGGCGTCGGCCGCGACGATCGAACCGACGATCGAAAGCACGACCTCGTCCTCTGCCTCCCCCACGAGCTGTCGGAGGGCGGCGAGCGTCACCTTGCCGTCCCCGATCGAGGCGGCTTGATCCAGAAGGCTCTCCGCGTCGCGTAGCCCCCCGTCGGCGTGGCGAGCGAGCTCGGGGAACGCTTCGGGCTCCACCTCGATCTTCTCCTTCGCGGCGAGTCGCTTCAACGTCTCGACGATGTCCGCCGTCGAGACGCGGTGGAAGTCGAAGCGCTGACACCGGGAGCGGATCGTCGCCGGGACCTTGTGGGATTCGGTCGTCGCGAAGACGAAGTAGACGGACGGTGGCGGTTCCTCGAGCGTCTTCAGAAGCGCATTGAACGCTTCTTTCGTCAGCATGTGAACTTCGTCGATGATGTAGACCTTGGCCCGACCCGCCGTCGGGGCGTAGCGCACGTTCTCGCGAAGATCTCGGATCTCGTCGATGCCTCGGTTCGAGGCGCCGTCGATCTCGAGGACGTCGAGGCTCACCCCTCGGATGATCTCGCGACAGCTCTCACACCGGTCGCATGGATCGGGGACGGGACCATCGGCGGCCGTCTCGCAGTTGAGGCACTTGGCGACGATTCGGGCGGTCGTGGTCTTGCCGACGCCGCGCGGGCCACAAAAGAGGAACGCGTGGGCGAGGCGGCCGGCGCGGATGGCGTTCGTGAGCGTGCGCGTGACGTGTTCTTGTCCGACGACCTCGCCGAATCTCTGGGGACGCCAGCGCCGCGCGAGGACCTGGTAGGCCAAGAGTGGTTCCCCCCCCTCCTCGAGCACTTCCACGGGGCACCGGCCAGGTTACCCGCTGCACCCGGAATGATCCGCTTAGCGCTGCTGCCTTCCGGCCCTGACGCGATTCACGGGATCCCGTTGCACGGGACCCGGCACGGTGCCCCGTGAAAGCGATCCTGCTTCCCGACTTGACGACACCACGATCGAGCGATGGTGGAGATGAGCGGGCTCGAACCGCCGACCTCCTCGTTGCGAACGAGGCGCTCTCCCAGCTGAGCTACATCCCCACCTTTGCTCTCGTGACCACTCCGGCCAACCGCCCCTTCGATCGACGGTCTCCGATGGCGGAGAGAGAGGGATTCGAACCCTCGGTGACGTTTCCGCCACACGCGATTTCCAGTCGCGCCGATTCAACCACTCTCGCATCTCTCCGCGAGCTCGTACCACACCTTCGGGCCCACTCCGACCCCCGCGTTCGTGGCGGAGAGAGAGGGATTCGAACCCTCGGAACCCTCGCGGGTTCAACGGTTTTCGAGACCGCCCCATTCAACCGCTCTGGCATCTCTCCTCCGAAACCTCACAACTCTTCGCGTCTCGCGCGGCGCTCCCGCTCCGCCTGGAACCAATCCGAAAGCAGAGACGAGCAGGTTTCCTGGAGCACCTCCGGGCGAACGCGGACGTCCCCCAGAACCCCGGCGCCGAGCACGTCGAACCGGGAGCCGCACGCTCCGAGGCGCGAGTCCCACGCACCGAACGCGACCCGGTCGAGCCGCGTCAGGAGGATTGCACCCGCGCAGAGAGGACACGGTTCCAGCGTCGCGTAGAGGGTCATGCCGTCGAGACGCGCCGTTCCGAGACGCCCCCGCGCGTCCGAGATCGCCTCCATCTCGGCGTGTGCTCGCGGATCCGACCTCTCACGCATGCGGTTACGACCCCGGCCGACGACCCGATCACCGTCCACGATGATCGCCCCGACCGGCACCTCCCCGGCTTCGCCCGCCTCCATCGCCAGCCGAACGGCGGCTTCCATCCACGCCTCGTCCTGAGCATTCGGCAGGATGAAATCACCTCCGGCGAGTCTGCACGGACCCGGGCAAATTACGAGAGCGGTCCGGAGCTTGTCAAGGTGAGCCCCCGGCGCGCTGGCGCATCTCCGTGCGCAGAGTCTCAACGGCGGCGGCGACTGCGGGCGCGTTCGGCTCGAGCTCCAGGGCCTTCTCGCACATCCGCTCGGCCGTCGCGGGATCGTCCATCGCAGCGTAGATCCGCGCGAGCGTGAAGAACGTGGTCACGTCTTGCGGCGCGAGCCGCAGCGCCGTGCGAACCTCTCGCTCCGCATCCTCCAGGAGCCCCATCTCGAGGTAGGCCACGCCGAGGCTCCGGCGCAGCTCGACTTCCGGGCCGGCCCGCGCCGCGAGCGCACGGCGATACGCGACGATCGCTTCGTCGAAGCGCCCTGAGCGGAGGTAGCTGCTCGCGAGACCGATCAATGCCTGCTCGTGCCGAGGCGCCTCGAGCAAGCACTCCTCGAACTGGCGGATGGCCTCCTCCCAGTCACCGGCTTGCGCGGCCAGAATCCCCAGGTTCGACCGAACCGCCGCCGCGTAGTCGGGGGCCAGGCGGAGAACCTCGCGGTACTCCCGGCGTCCGTCCTCGCCGCGCCCAGTGCGCGCCAGGGCGTTGCCGAGGTTCAGATGAATACGGGGATCCGGGACACCGGAGGCGGCGGCGGCCCGGTACTCCGCGATCGCCCGATCCAGATTGCCCTCGCGCTCGTAGAGGACGGCGAGGTTGAAGCGGTGGAACGGCGCGTCGTTCTCCGAAGTCACATCCGCGATGCCACTCCGCGTGACCAGGCGACCGCTCGTGAACACGAACAGGA
>JALGZO010000514.1 GCA_025774865.1 bacterium
CGATCGCCCGCGAGCATCGCGTGGCGGCCGGAGACGAGCCAGAGATCCTGATTGCCGCCGGCCACGTTGAGAGACGTGCCCTGATACTTGGTGGGCGCCTTCGTCAGGAAGTGGACCACGCCGTTCGCGGCGTTGGGCCCGTACAGCGCCGATCCGGGCCCCGAGACGACCTCCACGCGCTCGTAGTCCTCGTTCGTCGTCGGAATCATCGTGAGCGCGTTGTAGCGGAGCGACGGCACGCGCGCGATCCGGTTGTCCACGAGAGTCAGGGTCGCCCCCGAGAAGGCGTTGTTGAACCCGCGCACGACGACCGTGCCTTGGTTGATCCCGTGCCGCGCGACGTCGATCGCCGGCCGCGCCTGCAAGTGGTCGGCCGGGGTCAGAATGGTCCTGTCCTGGATCTCCGCCGCGCCGATCGTCTGGACGGAAGCGGGAGCGTCGAGCACCTTCTCCTCCCGGCGAGAAGCGGTGACGGTCACCTGCTCCATCGCGATCGGGTCCACCGCGAGTGCCAGCGGCACGTCGGTCGTCCGTCCGACGTTGGCTTCCACGTCGACGACTTCCGTGCGACGGCCGATGAACGAGATGCGCAACTCGTAGGCGCCGGGCGCCACCTCGATCGTGAAGCGACCATTCTCGTCCGTAAGTCGCGTCACCCGCGCGGTCGGATCACGGATCGACGTCACGAGGACATTCGCGCCGGCCAGCGCCTCCTTCGTGTCCGCGGCCTGAACTGTTCCGGTGATCTCACCGACGTCGTCGGCGGCAGGGGCGGGGACCGGCAGGGTGAGAGCGACGAGAAAGGCGAGGAACCGAGCGAAGCATCGCATGGGATCCCTCCGTTTCGCGGATTCCTTCCGCTTGGGGTGACGGGATGGTAGCACCGGACGCACGAATCCGTGGAGGAATTGCACGAGGACGCGGTGCCGGCGGGTATCCAGGATCACGGGCATGGCTCGGCCTCCGAGGTCGGCACGCGCCCGATCGACTCGCCGAGTCGAACAAAGGTCTCCGTCCCCGCGCGGGTGTTCTCGCACAGGTCGGGGTCCAGCCGAATCGCGCCGTTCTCGAAGAGCAGGACCACCATCGACCCGCCCAGCTCGAAGAGCCCCTTGTGGTCGCCCTTGCGGACCCGGCGGCCCGGCCGAAAGCGCTGGCGGATCGAGCCGATCGTGAACGCTCCCACCTCGATGATCGCAATGCGCCCGAAGTTCTCGGAATCGAGCAGCGTGATCTGGCGGTGATTCTCGGCGAGGTACGGGACGACCCAACGCCTGGAATACCGGGTCGTCGCGTAGTAGCGTCCCGGAATCGTCCGCGCCTCGCCGGCGATGCCGTCGGTCGGAAAGTGAAAGTGGTGGTAGTCGGCGAGGTACAGGCGGCTGATGATCATGGATCCGTTCGCGTACCGCCGGGCCAGCCCGTCGTCGCGCAGCAGCGTACGCAGGTCGAAGCCGATCTGCTTGAGCGTGAATCGAGTCTCCTCACCCACGAACGGGTACGCGAAAATCCGCGCGTCGGCCGGGGCCACGCACACGCCGGGCCCCGGCTCGATCGGGCGCCGGGATAGCTCGATCTCCCGCGTGATGAAGTCGCTGAAGCTCTCGAAGTCCCCGACGCCGCGGACCGACTCCTCCATGTCGACGCGCATACTGCTGACGAAGCCGGGAATCTTCCGGGCGCTTCGTCGCCGCCGGTTCATCCACCCGTAGAGCTGCGAAACGATCTTTCGGCTGAGGATCATCCGAGTCAGGAACCAGCCGAGGGCGCTGTTGTACATCCGGTCCAAGAGCGCTCCCCGATAGATGGGATCCCGCTCGAGCTGGCCGGTATGGCGATCGACCCAAGTGGACGGAAATCTGTTCATGGGGCGAGCTCGTAGAGCGCGTACTCGATGTCCGCCCGGTCGATCCGCCCGCCGGCGATCGCGCGAACCAGGCTGTCCTCGGCGACCAGAGCGACCAGCGCCGTTTCGAATCCGGCCTCGAGAACGGAACGAATCATGTGAAAGGCGAGCGCGCTGCCCAGCCCGTGACGCTTCTCGACCTCCTCGGGGGTGATCCCCATCGTGTGGCAGACGACCCGCTCCGAGTCGGGGAACGCGATACTGAAGCCGACGATCGCGTCCGTCGGATCGTGAACGAGCGTGACGAATCGCGAGTCCATGCTGCGCAACTGTCCGCCGAACCCCCGTTCGAACTCGCGGAGCTCGATCTCGGTGAATCCGAGAAACCCCTCGTACGACCGGTTCACGAGCACGTGCAGCGCGCGTAGGTCGTCGAGATCGCGCCCGTCGAAGGGACGAAACCGGTATCCAGCGCTCAGTACGCTCCGGTACCGTTCCTCCGATTTCGCGACGACCCCTTCCAGGGCACGGCGCCCTCGGATCTCCGTCGAGTACCACTTCTTGCGAACGGCAAAGCCGAATCTCTCGAAGAACGCCGGGTAGTAATGCTTGTTGTGCGGCTCACCGAGGAACGTCCCGTGCTCGAAGCCACGCCGTTTGAAGCGATACCCACTCCAGATGTCGAAGTCGATGGGTCCCCGGATGCAGCTCAGCCCGGCGTGGTGCTGCAGCCACTCGACCGCCGACCCGAGAAGTTCTTCCGCGATTGGGTACTCTTCCACGCACTGGAAGAAACCCAGACAACCTGCGGGGTGCCCCTCGCAATCGAGCATGTGCGGGTCGAGGAAGGCGGACACGTGTCCGATCAGCTCACCCTCGCGAACCGCCGCGAAGTGGCGGTGCCGGCGGCCCGATCCCCGGTAGAAACGACGTTCGGGTGCGAACCGAGCCCGGACGGTCTCGCGAGGCGGCGGAGTCCAGCATGGATCGTCGGCGTACAAGCGCTCGCACAACCCGACGAACTTCTCGGTGAGAGCCGCGTCGAAGGAGAACGCTCGAACGTCCGCGCTGAGAACTCCTCGGCTGCGGTTCATCGCGCTCCCTCCGCGGCCGCCACGCTGACGAGTTGCGACACCAGCACGGTCAACAGGAAGAAGGTCGCAAAGGGCTGCAGGTGCGACGTGCTCGGGTGCGGATGGCGCAGGAACCGGAGCCCGGCCCACAGGTTGACGACGAACCCCGCCAGAATCACCACGACGGCGACCGCCGGAAGATCCCGCATCCGCCACAGGTAGATGCCGAGGGCGACTCCCACTGCCTGCACGAGCCAGGTGACGAGGACGGCGCCCCGTCGGCCGAGGAGCCTCGAATAGGTGACGTACTCGTTCTCCTCGTCTTCGCTGCGAATCTTCCGCGCGAGCTCCCACGCCAGGAACGGCGACCAGGTCATGACGAGGAACGGCGTGATGCGGTTCCATTGCAGCTCGACGGGGGACAGGTCGTGCTCGGCGGCGAACACGGCGAATCCGTAGAGAATCATCAAGGCCACGATGGGATTGTGGGTGGCGAGCGTCAGCGGCAGGCTGCGCCGCAGAGCGTCGGGCGCGAAGAAGCGCCGGAACATCAGAAAGCCGTAGCCCAGCACGGCGGCGGCGACGAAGTACGCCCATCCCGTCCAGAGGTTGACGGCGAGGTAGAGCAGCGCGGTGCCGAGCAACGCCAGGTGAACGTCCGTCCGGAGCACGCGTCCCGAGGGAAGAGGTCGATCGGGGAACAGCTGCCGATCGATGTCCTCGTCCTTGAGCTCGTCCATCAGCCGAAGGATGACCATCAACCCGAACAGGCTCGCGGCTCCGATCGCTCCGTGAACCGAGACAATCGGCGTCGACAGTTCGTGAATGTGACGCGCGAACACCGCGATGTGCAGGTAGATGAGCGAGGCGAGAGCGACATGTTGCGGCAACGGCAACATCTCGCCGAAGTATGTCCGCATGCGCCCGGCAAAGGTGGGGGCGCCCGCACCGCCGTCTATCATCATGACTCCTCCGACGGGTTCACCCGTCTCAACCTGCCACTCGTTCCGTCGAGCTCCACCCAGTCGCCGTCCTCGAGCCAGCGGGTGACTCCTGCGACGGAGACTATCGCGGGAATCCCCATCTCGCGTGCGACGATGGCCGAGTGGGACAGGAGACTCCCCCTCTCCACCAGGAGTCCCTTGGCCAGGGGAAAGAGCATCACCCAGCTCGGATCAGTCCGCTCCGCGACCAGGATCTCGCCCGGGCACAGCGTCGCGGTGCGCGGATCCCGCACTACCCGTACCCGACCGGAGACCTTCCCCGGGCAGCAACCGACGCCGGTGCGCTCGTCTCCGCGCACTTCGCCCGGATCCGATGGGGATCGGAACGTGTTTCCGTGATTCACCGGTCCGCGGGTCTCGAAGCGGTCGGCCGGCGGCTCCATCTCGGCGAAGCGGGCGAACTCCTTCTTGCGTGCGGACGCGACCTCCGCGAGGTTCGTGGACACCGACGTGCCGTCGACGAAGCCGAGAATCTCTTCCATCTCGAGGTAGAAGACGTCGCGCGGATCGTCGAGGAGACGGAGATCGTGAAGCCGGCGACCCAGCTCGACGAAGATCGCGCGTACCCGGCCGAAGACGCGCGTGCGCTGAAGGCGCATGTTCTCGCGGCCCCGCACGAGCCGCCGCGTCTCGCTCAGGACCCACCGGAGGACTGACCGGCGCACCGGTCTCGCCGCCAGTGTCGCGCGCACTCGCTGTTCCGCCTCACGGCGGGCGGCGCTGTCAGCCGGCTCACCAGGCTCCTCGGCATCGCCCGACCGGGCGAGACACCCGATGGACCGCAGAAGCATCAATGGGTCCTCGCGCAGCGTCCGGCTCTCCAGTTTCAGCTCGTCCGCACACCGGTCGCCGAACTTCTGCAGGTACGACTCGTACCGATCCCGGAACTCGGGGTGACGTGCGACGACTTCGAGCGAGTGACCAGCCTCCGGGTCGCCCAGAGCGTTCGCGAGGTCCGGATGCCTGCGCGCGATCGCCGCCATCTCCTTGACCCGTTCGGCCGGCTCGGTGCTCACCATTCCGCCCGACCCGGAAAGCAATCCGTTCTGCAGTGTCCCGTCCGTGTCCCCGCACCACCGCGCGCACAGTCGCCGGAGCACGCCGTAGAAGATCATGGCGAAGAAATCGTTGATCTGCGGCGCGTCCCAGTGGGTGATCAAACGATCTTCGACGCGCCGGTACTCGGCGGCCAGCTCATCGGCTCGAAGGGCCGACAGGCCACCGTTCGGAGAGGAGAGCACCTCGTCCACCCGACGGTGGAATCTCTTCGCCCTCACCGGCAGCGCCAAGAAGCTGAACGTCATGCCGGCGACGCATCTGATGACGTGAACACCGTCGAGCAGGCGCGCCGTCCACGGGACCGGCTCGTCGTCTTCCGCCAGACCGTCGGACGCGCCTTCCTTGACGCCGATCATCTGCTCCAGGAACGCGCGGTTCATCTGGTAGCCGGGCAGCATCGCGAGGAGGCGGTACCAGTTGAGCAGGTTGTAGTAGATGCGCCCGCGGATCAGTCCGAGCATGCCGGCGAGCGCGCCACGGTTGGCTTCCACTCGTTTCGCCGGCACCGCGAATATCCGGCACAGTTGACCGTAGACGCCCTGGTAGGCGTTCCGGGCGAAGGTGAACGTGAGCGGAGTCGTGATCCCGGCGTAGCTCTCGACGATGTTGCTGTTGTCCCAGATCGCCAGGGCGCCGACCGGCTCAACCACGCGTCCCAACGAGGTGATGGGGCGCGACTGAAGAAGGAAGAGCTGGCCGGAGGCGATCGCCCACTCGATATCCTGGGGACAACCGAAGAAGTCCTCCGCCCGTCGGGCGAGGTCGGCGACGGCGGTGATCTGCTCGTCCCGCAACGCCGGCCGGTGGACCCGTTCCGGCTCCACGTCGACGGCTTCGACCCCCTCAGCGCAGCGGCTCGAGGCTCGATGGGCCGTCGTCTTCGCCACCACCCGCCTCCCGACGACGTGGCCCCGCCGATCGACGTGATGGGTGTCGGCCTCGGCGTCTCCGGAGACGAGCGCCGTGCCCAACCCGTACAGAGATCCGACAACCACCGTGTCGCGATCGCCGGTCACCGGATCGGCGCTGAACGCCACGCCGGAGACGTCGGCGTCGACCATCTGCTGCACGAGAACGCCCGGCACCGACGGCGGGGCGAGAAGGTCGCGCTCGCGCCGATAGGCCAGAACCCGCTCGGTGAAGGCGGAGCGCCACACGTCGACGATGCGCCGGGGCACATCCGCGATGGGAACGAACAGGTAGCTCTCCAGCTGTCCCGCGAACGAATGCTCCCGCGAGTCCTCATCGACGGCGGAGGACCGGACCGCGAACGTCGGTACCGCCCCCGCGATTTCCCGCAGCGCGTCTCCGAGCTCGTCTTCGATCGTCGGTTCCAAACCGACGTCATCGTGCCACTGGCCCGTGACGCTCGCGTCGAACGCCTCCGGCGTCACGACCACCCAGGCCGGCACGGGGAAGCCCGCGTCGCTCAGACGAGCCAGCGCGGCGGCCTTGCCGCCCACGCGGTCCCGGCGGGCGGCGCGCGGGGAGCGAATCACCGCGCTCGATTCGAGATCCGTCCACATGGGAAGCATCCTCCTGGGGCTCATCCCGTTTCCGTGACGGGTTGGCGTGGCCGGGTTCTTTCGGCTGCAAACTCGGTTGCGTGTCGTGTTGCAAAGAGAAACGATGCGAACGCTGGCAACAGAAACAGATC
>JALGZO010000515.1 GCA_025774865.1 bacterium
GCTGTGGATCAGGAGCGCCCGGGCCTCCGTCTCGAGATCGGGCAACGCATCGCCGAGTCGCTCGAGGTCCGCGAGCATGACGGTGCCGATCTCGTTCGCGGGCGCACGGTGCAGTTCCACCTCGACAATGCCGTCGGCCGTCGTCCAGGAGAGGGCTTGTCCGTCGTGCGTCTTCACGCCGGTACCTCCTCGGCCGCGAAGAGCCGGTCGATCTCGTCGGCGAGTCGTTCCGCTACGGCGTCGCGACGGAGCTTGCCGTTCGCCGTCAACAGTCCGCTCTCGACCGTGAACGCGTCAGGAACTATGAGCGACCCGCGGACCTTTCGGTAGTGCGGCAGCCCTTTGTTGAGCTCCTCCAGGGCGGCGTCCACTTCCGCCTCGGATACTGTTCCCGCCACGATCACGGCGAGGTGTGCTCGTCCGTTCCCGACGAGCACGATCTGCTCCGCTTTCGGCAAGAGCGCGGCGAGCTTCTCCTCGATCGGCTCCGGCGCGACATTGTGCCCCGAGGCCGGCACGAGCAGATTCTTGAGGCGCCCGACGATTCGCCAGTTCCCGGCCTCGTCCACCTCGCCCTGATCGCCGGTCCGGAACCACTCGCCCTCGAATGCCGCTTCCGTGGCCGCCTCCCGATTCCAGTAGCCGCGAAACACGTTCGGACCGCGTACGAGAATCTCGTCGTTGGTGCCGAGCCGCATCTCGACGCCGTCGATCGCGCCACCGACCCGTCCGGCTTCTGTTCGCCCGGGAGAGTCCATCGTGCAGATCGCAGTCGTCTCCGTCAGACCGTAGACCTGGAGCACCGGGATCCCCAGCATCTCGAAGAAGAGCTGCGTCTCCCGCGCGAGGGGAGCCGAACCGCAGATGAGTGCGCGCAGATCCTCGCCGATCTTCTTCCGGATCGAAGGGAACAACGCCTTGCGAGCGACGGCGAGACGCATCCGGTCGCCGGCGCCGACCGCGTGACCCGACGCCCGCTCGATCCACGCGCGGTACGCCCCTTCGAAGATGCCGCCCCAGAGACGCCCGCGCTTCGCAATCGCGTTCCGGATGCCCCCGCGCATGCGTTCCAGCAGCACGGGCACGTTCTGAAAGTAGTGCGGGCGCGCCAGCGCGACGTCGTCGACGATGCGCGTCAAATCGGTGTTGAGCGTCAGGGTGGATCCCCGTTGCAGCGACAGGAGCAGCATGATCCACGAGCCGGCGAAACAGAACGGCAGATAGTGGAAGACTCGCTCCGGACCGTGATGATCCTGCATGAGCACGCTCATCCTCTCGTGCGTGCGCCGGAGCATGAACTCCAGGTTCGCGTTCCGAAGGCCGACGCCCTTGGGTTCGCCCGAAGTCCCGGAGGTGTAGATGATCGTGATGAGGTCGTCGGCTCCGACGCGGTCCGGGAAGCCGGCGGCCGGCTCGGCCGCGAGCACCTCGGACAGAAGGAACGTCTCGGGCGCGTTCTCCGATTCGCCGAGGATCGCGTCGCGCTCGGCCGCCGTGGCGCAGAGAAGGAATCGCGGCGTGCAGTCGCGCAGGATGCCGACGAGCTCCGACGCCTTCTGGCGACCGTAGAGCGGTACCACGATCACCCCTTCGGCCATCAGACCGAGGTCGGCGGCGGCCCACGCGATCGAGTTGCCTCCGAGCAGGGCGCACCGCTCGCCCTTCTCGAGATTGTGCCGCCGCGCGAATCCACGGACGTGATCGATCTTCGAAACGAGCTCCGCCCCGGTCGCGGACTCCATTCGGCCGTCGAGGGCCTCCTGGAGAAAGACATGCTCCGGCCGTTCGCGGAGCTTCGCCAGGATCGGCTCCAGGAAGCTCATCGGGCGGTATCCGGAGGCGCGAACAAGTCCGAGGCCGGGGCGGGGGCCTCGGCGAGCGAGGCGTCGGCGACGGGGGCGTGCCGCTGGCAGAGCGCGGTGAGCGTCGGATCGAGCGGCGGCAGGTAGTCTTCCCACGGTACGAGTCCGGCGCGCGTCTCGAAGTCGGGGAAGCGTCGACGCACCTCCTGCTCGAAGAAGAGCCCCATACGCGCCATCGATCTCAGATTCCTGACGACCGAGCGGCCGATCCCCGCCTGGATCGCCTCGGCGTCGAGCCACAATTGATCCAGAACGTCCGCGAGCTTCGGGCGAAGCTCCGGGTCGTCCACGGTGAGCAGCAGATCCTCCTGATCGCGCTCCTTCATCAGGTTCGCGATTCGCTCGTCCATCGTGATCCCGGCCGACGGGACGAGCCCCGGCATCGACGTCACGATCGCGTGGAAGCGCGACGAGACCAGAAGCCGGCTCACCCGCAGGATGCTGACCAGGTCGTACATGTCGTGACGGTCGGAGACGAACACCGGCGCTCCGCCGATGCGGGGTGCAAGGTGCTCGCAGGCGTCGCCATCGAGGCGCTCCATCGCGATCAGCACGGGGAAGACCGTGCGGCTCTGCCTGAACTCGTCCACGGCGCCCGCGATCGCGGCCAGGTAACGGTCGTACGCCTCGCGAGCTTCCCGACCCCATTCGTGGAAGTAGACTGAGCGGTAGTGACTGTCACGATGGGCGCCGGTGATGGCGTGTATCATCGCCTTGCCGATCGACGCCTTCACCGGCCACCAGAACGGATTGATCGGGCAGATCGTGAGCACCGGAGTCGTGCCGTCCCAACCGGTCTCGCGCAGCAGCGCCTCACCGCGTTCGCGCGGGTGCGGCTCGAACGTCCACGCCGTGTCCGTGCCGGGCTCCGTGGGAACGGCCAGACGGCGCAACGTCTTCTCCGACTCCTCGTTGCGCGTGATCACGAGCGACGTCCCACAGTAACGGCGTACCATGCGGCGTAGCGACTTCGACATCGCTCCCGCTTCCGCCCCGTAACCGACCGAAAGTCGGTTACGGGCCGCCGCGATTCCGAGAGCTCCGATCATCATCGTCGTGAGGGCGTCCGCGAAGCGGCTCTTGAACATCGAACCTTCACACGCCACCACACCGTGGTGCTTCGGAACCTCGCTCGCGAGAAACGGGGGAAAGATGTCGGCCAGTTTGACCTGCTGCGAGTCCCCGAAGTAGCCACGCGTGAGGTCGAAGTTCTGGGTGAGCACGGACAGCCTGACCCGATCGGCGCCGAGAACGTGGCGCACCTGCCGCAGCATCTCCTCCACGCGCACATCGGAGCCGGTGTTGCGCGCACCGTTGTATCCGGTGAAGAGAAGGCGAAGGGGTTCCCCGGGACTCCAGGAGATCGCATTGCCCCGCATGTGGTCGAGCTTCGCGGCTTCGATCAGACTGGCCGTCCACGCCTGCAGCAGGAGATCGGTCACGGCGAGGTCCCTCGGGTCGCCCCCACATCCGTGGCGACGGCCACCCCGGCCGGGTCCTTCTGGCCCTCCGGCTCGCCCACCCATCCGACGTAGGGGAACTTGAATCCGTTCCGCCGCGCGAACTCCAGGAGGGGAGCGCAGTAGTTCGTGAAGGGCGCGGGCGCGCGCCCGGTCTCCTCGACCGCTCGTGAGCTATCGAACACCGTGTCGTAGACGAGGTAGGGATAGAAGACGTCGAGGAGCTTCGCCCCGAGTTTCACTGAGCCTCCGGCGAGGTGAGACAGGGCCCGGACGCCGGCGCCGAAGGGTTTCTCCAGGATCGGCACGTACGTCGGGGGTCGCGAGTCGAGCGCCCGCGCGAGTGCATCGGTGATCCGGAAGTACGGCTCGGAGAGTCGCCCGGCCGAGAGGTGATAGGTGTCGTGCCGCGGCGTACCACGGTGGAGTCGGACCACCGAGTCGGCGACCCAGTCGGCCGGAACGATGTCGATTCGGTCGAGCGGGCGGAACGGCAGCACCGGCATGCCGGCCAGGAACGAGAACGCCCGGACCATGTCGAACTGCGTGGTTTCGGGTCGGCGGCTATCGCCGAGAATGATGCTCGGGCGGAAGATGGTGATCGGCAGGTCGGTGAGGAGCTCGCGCACCATCGTCTCGGCGAACTTCTTCGTCCGACCGTACGCGTCGTAGTCCGGTCGCGACCAGTCGATCGCCTCGTTCTCGGACACCGTCTCGTGGCTCCGGTGACCGGCGACCGAGACCGTGCTGACCTGGCTGAAGCGTCGCAGGCCATGCCCCGCCTGGGCTGCGCGCGCGAGTCGGATGACTGCGAGCGTGCCACGCAGGTTGACGTTCATGCAGCTCCGCTCGGATCGTCGATTCAACGACGCGGCGCAGTGGATCACCGACTCCGTGGAATGGATGAGCCGCTCGAGGTCGTCGGGGGAGAGACCGAAGCCGGATTCGGTGAGGTCCCCGGGATACACCTCGATGCGGTTTGCGAGATGATCCTCGAAGGCGTTGAAGTCGAGATGGAGCTGCAGGGCCTTCCAGAGGCGGCGCCTTGCGTCTTCGCGGCTCTTCGCCCGCACGAGGACGCTCAAGGGCTCCCCTTCCGCCAGGAGCCCGGACGCGATGTAGGAGCCGAGGAACCCCGTCGCGCCGGTGAGGAAGGTGGCCATCAGGACTCGTCCGCCTCGCCGGGAGCCCCGACGGCGGCCACCCGGCGCTCCTTCTTCACCGGACGGCGCGGCCGGGTCTCGATCGGCCGCCCCTCGAGGAGCGGGTAGCTCCAGCGGCGCAGCCCCGGGATGTGCACGTGGATCCAGTAGTCGTACCAGTCGAACGAACGGACGTCGTAGCCGAAGGACTCGCGCTCGCTCTCCGGCAGCGACGCCGCGAGGATTTCCATGTGGTTCGTCTCGAAGACGGGCTCGTTGTCGAGAAGGAAGGGCTCGTAGAGGTCGATCAGCTCCTTCACGCGAACGAGCACGTACTCGAGACGAGCCAACGGCGGCTTGCCGGCCGTCATCTTGCCGAGGAGACGATTCAGCCCCCGCACCGCGCGGAGCTGCGCCGGTATCGATATGCGGCCGTAACGCTCACGCGAAACGGGGACCGCTTCGAGTCGCGCGAGAACCTTGCTCCGCCAGCCCGGTCTCTCGCGGTAGTGCTTGCGGTGCGCGAGCGCGGTCAGCTCCACGGCCCGGCGGAGGTCGAGTGGATTCAGAGCCGAGGTCGCGAGCTGGTACACGTTCTCGTGACGGCGCTCCGCCAGCGCCGCCGCGACGAGCGTCATGCCGCGGCACACGAGGTCGACGGGGATCACGTCCAGACGCTTGCGCTGGTTCACCGGGAGCTGGCGGAAGTACGTGCCGAGAAGCTTCGAGAGCGGAGCGGACGTGTTGATTCCCTCGTTCCAGCCCCGGATCGGAAACTCCAGCGACGACTCGACAATGGAGGGACGGACGATCGCCACGGGAACGTCGCGGCCTTCGCTCCGAGGCGCGTCCACGAGCAGCGCTTCGCCGAGAGCCTTGGTGTACGTGTAAATGTTCGGCCACCCGAGCTCGCGGGATCGGGTGAGCGCCTCTTCGATGAGGCGGGTCCGCACGACGCGGTTCGGCGCCCCGGCCGTCCCGGCCGACGCAGCGACCTCTTCGATCCGGCGGTAGAGCCAGGCCCGCTCCCCCGCCGCGTCGAAATCGCGTTGCCCGGACGGCGTCTCCCTCGCGAACACCGCTTCCGGCACGCGCCCCTCGCGCTTTCCGGCGACGAAGCAGGTCGAGACGTGGAGGAGCGCGGCCCGGTCGCACGACCGGGAGAAGTCGAGCAGGCGAAGCGCGCCATCGACGTTCACGGCCAGGGCGTCGCGCAGATCGGGGTTGAAGTCCACGAGTCCGGCGCAGTTCGCGATGACATCCACGGAGCTTTCGATCCGGCGCCGCGTTTCGAGATCGAGGCCGAGATGCGGTTCGGTCACGTCACCCTCGATGACCTCGACCTTGCGTTCGAGCCAGTCCGAGAACTCGTCGCCGCGCCTCTGCGCGAGCTCTTCGAAAACCGGAGAGCCGTGGATCATCTGCTCGAAGCGATCGGCCGCCCGGCGGGCGCCGCGCCGCCGTAGCAGCACGAAGAGCCGTCCGATCTCCGGGAGATCGCGCATCAGGCTCGCGAGCCAGACCTTGCCGATGAACCCGCTCACGCCGACGATGAAGAGGTTCTTTCCGATCAGCGCTCGCCGCACCGAGAGCGTGGAGAAGGCGACGCCGTTTTCGGCTGGGTCGACGAGGGTCGCGACCCGGGTGCCGGTCGCCGCCGCGAGTGTCTCCTCACGGAAGCCGGGAAGGAACCGGCCGGTCGCGACTCCGTCGCGGAACTCGAGCCGACGGTACGTTACGCGGTCGGCCCCGAGGTGGTGGGCGAGCGGCAGGATCACGTGCTCGCAGCCACGACTTTCGAGGTGAATGAGGCGCCCCGCCTTGCGCGCCTCGCGAATCTGGTCGAGCCCTTCCGGGCGCAACCGCGGCTCGAGCGTCTCCAGGAAGAAACTCTCACCCAGCGCGGTTAGACGGTCCCGACTCCGGCCCCGCACGGACCCGGTCGCCCCCCGGGCTTTGCGCAGAAAGGTCTTTTCCCAGCGATCGTCGAGGAGGTCCCCTTCCACCGAAAGGCGGATTGCTTCGGTAGCCGGAGCGGCGGGAAAGCGAAGAGACCGGTTCGCCGAGTGGCGTTCGGACACTCTGACGTCCTCTCGGTTGGAGTGGGAACGTCGACCCGGCGGTCATTCTGAGGCAGGAGGACGAACCGATCAAGCGGCGGCTCGGTCGGTC
>JALGZO010000516.1 GCA_025774865.1 bacterium
CCAGACGAACGGCCTCTCGTTTCAGCTCCAGTGCCGAAGCGCCGTTGAGCACGAATTCCTTCAGCTCGTCCTTGAGCACCATCACCTCGTAGATCGCGAGGCGACCCTTGAACCCGGTGTCGGAGCACGCCCGACAGCCGCGCCCGGTGACGGGAACGATGGTTCTCGCGACCTCTTCGGCCATGCCCGCATCGACGAGGCTGTCCGGCGTCACCTCGTGGTCGGTTTCCTTGCACTCCTCGCATACTCTTCGGGCAAGGCGTTGGGCCGCGATGCAGTTCACCGATGAGGCGACGAGAAACGGCTCGATACCCATGTTGAGGAGCCGGTTCACGGTCGAGGGCGCGTCGTTGGTGTGCAGGGTCGAGAGCACCATGTGCCCCGTCAGTGCGGCCTTGACGGCGATTTCCGCGGTTTCGAAGTCGCGAATCTCGCCGACCATGATGATGTCGGGGTCCTGGCGCAAGAACGAGCGCAACGAAGCGGCGAAATTGAGCCCGATCTCTTCGTGCATCTGCACCTGATTGATGCCCGAGAGGTTGAATTCGACGGGATCTTCGGCCGTCGAGAGGTTCTCGCTTACCTGATTGAGCTCCGACAGCGCCGAGTACAGGGTCGTCGTCTTCCCGGAGCCAGTGGGCCCCGTCACCAGCACCATGCCGAAGGGCTGGTGGATCGACTTCTTGAAGTCCGCGAGCTGCTCCTCCTCGAAGCCGAGCTTGGTCATGTCGAGCTGGAGGTTCGACTTGTCCAGCAGACGGAGGACGATCTTCTCTCCGAAGAGCGTCGGTAGAACGGAGACGCGGAAGTCCATCTCCTTGCCGCGGCCCATCTTCAGCTTGATTCGCCCGTCCTGGGGCAGCCGGCGTTCGGCGATGTCGAGCGCCGACATGATCTTGACTCGCGACAGGATGGCGTTCTTGAGCTTCATCGGCGGCTTCATGACCTCATAGAGGACGCCGTCGATGCGGTATCGGACGCGAAAGGACTTCTCGTAGGGCTCGATGTGGATGTCCGAGGCCGTCTTCTTCACCGCATCCGTGAGGATCAGATTCACGAGCTTGACGACTGGCGCGTCTTCGGACTCGCGAGCGAGCTCGCTGATGTCGACATCGTCGGCCTCGTGTACGAGGTCGATGTCCGAGTCGTCGAAGTCGCCCATGACGTCTTCGAGGGAAGACGACTGGTCGTAGTGCTTGTCAACGGCCTGCCGGATGGCGTCTTCCGCGGCGACCACCGGCTGGATGTTGTAGCCGGTGAGGAACTTGATGTCGTCGAGGGCGAAGATGTTGGACGGATCGGGGGTCGCAACGATGAGCGTCGATCCCGCGCGGTTCACCGGAATCACGGTGTGTTTGATCGCGACGTCCTCGGGGATCAGCTGGATCACGGCGGGGTCAATCTCGAATTCTTCGAGATTGATGGACGGAACTCCAAATTGTTTCGCGACGAAATCGGTGAGCTCGGTTTCGTCGAGGTAACCGAGTGCAGTGATCTGCGCGCCGAGGCGCGCGTTCTTGGCGCGCGCCTCGTCACGGGCGTTGTTCAGCTGCTCCGCGGTGAGGAGGTTCTCCTTGACGAGGAGCTCCCCGATCTTCTCGTTCACCGAGCTTTTCCCCTCCCGTCCGATCACTCGTGAGCCGCAAGAGCCGACCCGAAGCCGCGAGAAGGCTCCTTCCGACGGCCCCTTGCACACAGAGCTGCATGCGAGGAAACCGTTGAGAACCCGCTGAGTTATCGGCGTTTCGGGAAGAGAGCTTTACCGGCCCGAGGAACCCTTCGACCCGGCCGCGGCTGCGTTGATCTCGACGAGGGACGTTCGGCGAAGCCGCAGCACCGCGAGCCCGAGGCCCGTGAGGCTGAGCCAGAAGACCGCGTGAATCAACGTCCCGAGAGCGACGGCGGTTTCCGTAGGAATTCCGAAGTGTTCGAGCGCCACCTTACAAGCAAAGTGGTAGGGGCCGAAGAAGCCGGGAGCGGATGGCAGCGCCACTGCCATCCCGATGGCCGCTTGGGTGATCCAGGCCGCGGCGAGGGTCTGAAAAGGCGACCCCAGGTCGACCCCGACGGCCGCGAAGGCAGCGAAGATCGGGATCGTGGACGCGACGAGCCAGATCGCCACGGTATAGAGCGCCACCCGGAACAGGTGGTGGCCGCTTCGAAGCGCGCCGAGACCTTCGCTGAAACGCCGCAGCGCGTATTCCAGAAACTCTGTGAGCCGGGTCGAGAAGGGTCGGGTGAGCCGCGTGGCAAGGGCGATGACGGGCTCCGGGGCGATCTCGAGCAGCACGATGACGATCGAGGGAGCGATGGCAACGGGCAGCAGGATCACGGCACCGCGCGCGATCAGGCCGTCGTGGCCGGCCCCGAGCAGCCCCAGCACGCCGAAGGCCAGCCCGATGACCATCACCATGTCGATCACGCGCTCGAGGATGACGGTGCCGAAGATCGCCGCCCTGCTTCCGCCCCCCTCGCGCCAGAGATACCAGGCGCGGATGACCTCGCCCATGCGCAGCGGGAAGACGTTGTTCGCCATGAATCCAACGGCCGTCGCCCGGAACAGCGACCCGGTCGCGAAGGGTTGGATCGGCGCCGCGAGATGCTTCCAGCGCAACGCCCGCAGGTAGATCACGAGAACGTACGCGGGGATCGATAGAACCAGCAGCAGGACCCAGTTCGCCCGCGCGATGACGCGCGCCACTTCGGCGAAGGGCGCGTCCCGCAGGACCAGCCAGACGAAGACCGCGGTTACGGCGAGGCCGAACCAGACCCGCGGATCCCGCAAGCAGCGACGGCCGGTGGATAGCGAGCCTCCGCTCAGAGTGCCTCCAGTCGCCGACGGCCTTCCTCCACGTCCTTGGCGATCTGCTCGCGGAGGGCACCGACTCCGGAGAATCGCCGCTCGTCGCGCAGGTGATGGGTGAACGACAGCTCGACGCGCCTGCCGTAGATGTCGCCGTCGAAATCGACCAGATGGGATTCCGCGACGAGCCGATGCTCGCCATCGAACGTCGGCCGGACACCTACGTTGGTCACGGCGAGCGCCTCGGTGCCCCGGGGCGGGTTACCGTCGTCGAGAAAACGCATCCGCCCGGCATAGACTCCGGACGCGGGCAGGATCTCGTTCTCCGGGTCGAGATTCGCGGTGGGAAAGCCGATGTCGCGTCCTCGCCGATCGCCTTTCACCACCCGTCCGCGAATCGTATAGCTGCGCCCGAGCATCGAGAAGGCCTCCTCCACCCGCCCCTCGAAGAGCATCTGGCGAATCCGAGTGGAGTTCACGTCTCCGGCATCGACGGTGACTTCCGGGATGATCGTCACCGAAAACCCGAGCTTCGGCCCCATCTCCGTGAGAAGCCGCATGGACCCTTCGCGGTCCCGGCCGAAATGGAAATCGTAGCCGACGTATACCTCGACGGGATGGATCTTCTCGTAGAGGATCTCCCGTATGAAGACATCTGCTGGGATCTTGGCAAATTCGCGCGTGAACGGCTCGACGATCACGGTGTCGACTCCGGTCTGCTCGAAGAGCTCGACCCGCTGCTCGATCGTCGCGAGCAGACGTGGCGCCCGATCGGGCTGCAAGACCTTCCGCGGATGCGGTTCGAAGGTGTAGACGACGGCCTCTCCACCCAGCTGTCTAGCCCGCTCGACGACGATGTCGATGATCGCGCGGTGGCCGACGTGCAACCCGTCGAAATTCCCGACGGTGACGACGGGGTGGTAGAGAGGCTCTTTCAACTCATCGCTTCCGCGAACGTAGTGCAATGCTAGACTCCGACCGTGCGAATTCTCTCGCGCTATTTCCTCGGGAGCTACCTGAATCTCTTCGTCACCATCCTATTCGCATCGATGATCACCATCGCGATCGTCGAACTGCTCCTCAACTTCGATGAGATCATGGATGATCACGCTGGATTCACCGGCGTCATGACATACCTCTTCCTCAGGATCCCGACCTATTACTTCCGCGACCTGATCCCGGCGACCTCCTTCGCAGCCGCCTTCTTCTGCGTCGGCCTCGCGGCCCGTGCGCGGGAGGTCACGGCGATCAAGACCGGAGGGGTCTCGCCACGACGGATGGTAGTCCCGATTCTCGCCGCTGCAGCGGCGATCTCCCTCGCCACCCTCGTCCTCGACGAGACCCTGGTACTCTCCGCGACGCGCGAGTGGAACCGCCGGGAGAACCCCGGAGAAGAGGTCACGTTTCGACGGGGATCGTTCTGGTACCACAGGGGCGACACGATCTACAACGTGGGGGAAACAGACCGGGAATCCAAGACCCTGCACGGAGTGCGCGTGTTCGAGACCAATCCTCGGGGGCGCCTCGGTCGGAGCCTTCGGGCCGACGTCGTCCGCATCGACGAGAATCACCGCTGGCACTTCCAGGACGCCACCGTCCGTACTTTCGACCCGTCCCGCCCTTCGGCGGCGCCGTTGGTCGAACGCCGTGAGGAGATGATCCTGGCGGTGGTCGCGGAGCGGGACCTCGCGCTCCTCGAGGCCGGTGCCCGGACGCTTTCGCTGTTCGAGCTGGGGGAGTACATCCGCGCCCGTTCGGAAGAGGGCCGCAACACCGCGCGATACCGCGAGATGCTCCACGCCCGCCTCTCCGACCCGCTGGCCGTCCTCGTCTTCGCATTCCTCGCGATTCCGCTCGGACTGCGGGTCGAACAGAGGCGCAGTCTGGCATCGGCCGCCGTGGTCGGGATCGTGATCCTCGGCCTCTTCTACACGGCCCGCACCGCGGCAAGCATGATCACGGCCGGCGGCATGGGTGGCGCCGCCTTCGGCCCCTGGTTGGTCCTGGCCGCCTTTACGGGCTTCGGCGCGGTGCGCTTCGCACGCGCCCCGCGCTGAAAGCCCGAGCATCAGGGCTCGGTCGACGCTGGCGGTGTCGTCGCGGACGCCGCGCCATCCAAGTAACGGAAGAACTCCGATTCCGGCGACAACACCAGCGTCGTCTCCTTTCCGATCGTCTTCCGATAGGCCTCCATGCTGCGCAGGAAGGCGTAGAAATCGGGATCCTTCGAGTAGGCCTCGGCGTAGATGCGCGCGGCCTCGGCGTCGCCCTCGCCCCGTGCGATCGAGGCCTGCTTGTTCGCGTTCGCGACCGTCACGCGCGCTTCGCGCTCTGCATCGGCGCGAATGCTGCGCGCCTCTTCCTCGCCTTCCGCGCGGTACTTGCGAGCCAGGCGCGTCCGGTCCGTCTTCATGCGCGCGAAGACGTTCTTTTCGGTGGCGGGCGGCAGCTCGGTGCGGTTGATGCGAACATCTTCGATCTCGATCCCGTCTTCGGCCAACGAGTTCGCCGTCCTCTCGGTGATGGCTCTCCGAATGTTCTCGCGCTCGTCGGTGAGTACTTCGAGAAGGGTTTGCTTGCCCACGACTTCGCGCACCGCCGCCTTCACGACCCGATTGATCTGCTGTCTCGCGAGCTCGATGCCCTGCGGAAACGAGCTGCGAAACTCGACCGGGTCGACGATTCGCCAGACCACGTAGTTGTCGATGACGATTCGTTCCTGATCCCTGGTCTGGATCGACTCGGGGTCCACGTTCAGATAGAGCTTCAAGCTCGGGTAGGTTTCGACGTCCATGAGCAGCGGAACCCGGGCGAATACGCCCGGACTCGTCACCGACAGCGCCTTGCCGAACATGAGAAGGATCCTCTGCTCGCCCTCCCGGGTGATCACGACGGGGCCCCAGCCGAAGCTCCCCACCACGACGAGGCCCACGAGCGCGGCGACCAGGACGAAGAGCAGGAGGATCACCCGCTTCATTGCCCGCCCTCCCTTTCCCGGCTGCGGAGTGGCAGATAGGGAAGCACCTGGGTGGTGCCACCCTCGATCACCACCTTCTCGACCGACGGCAGGACAGCCTCCATGGTCTCCAGGTAGAGCCGCTTCCGGGTGACCTCGGGCGCCTTGCGGTACTCCCGTTCCACGGCGAGGAAGCGCGCCGCCTCGCCGGTGGACTCGGCGATCTTGGCGTCGCGGTAGCCGTTCGCCCTGGCGATGATCTCGGCGGCCTCGCCGCGGGCCTCGGGCAGCACCTCGTTGCGGTAGCCCTCGGCTTCGTTCACGGCGCGATTGGCGTCCTGGGAGGCGGCGACGACATCGTCGAAGGCCTGTCTCACCTCCTCGGGCGGCTGCACCTCCTGGAGCTGCACCTCGGTGACGAGAATCCCGGCATCGTATCCGTCGAGGGTCTCCTGCAGGATCCGCTCGGTTTCGGTCGCGACGTCGTCCCGCCTCTCCGAGAGCACGTCTTCGATGGTCATGCGGCCCACCACCTCGCGGACGGCCGCCTGGGCGGAGTCCCGGAGGATCAACTTCGGCTCCTCCAACGAATAGCGCGACTTGTAGGCGTCACCGAACTTGTACTGCACGACGAAGCTGAGCCGCACGATCGCGTTGTCCTGGGTCTGCATGCTGGCTTCCTGCATCGCCCGAACGTCCGTCGCCCCCTCCTGCACTCCTCCGACACCGAATTCCTCCTTGCGGAGCTCGGCGACCGTCACGATCTCGTGGATCTCGAGGGGCGCGGGGAGGTGGAACTTCAACCCCTCCGTGGAGATCGTGCGGTCGTACTCGCCCAGCCGCAGGATGATCGCGGCCTGCCACGGATA
>JALGZO010000517.1 GCA_025774865.1 bacterium
GACGACGCGGACGACGCGAGCCCCGTCTGGACCCCGGACGGAAAGCAGATCATCTTCAGTTCGAGACGAGACGGCCTGGGAAACATCTACCGCAAGGCCGCCGATGGCTCGGGCGAGGTGGAACGTCTGACGGAAGTTGATCGGGATCAGTACCCACGGTCGGTCTCGCCCGACGGCAAGACCCTGGCGTATGGAGAACAGAACCCCGACACCCTCTGGGACCTCTGGCTGATGCCTCTCGGTGGTGACGGGGAGCCGGAAGAGTTTCTCGCGACGCCCTTCATGGAGTTCCTGCCGTCGTTTTCTCCCGACGGTCGCTGGATCGCCTATTTTTCCAACGAGTCCGACGTGTGGGAGGTCTACGTGCGCCCGACCTCGGGAAGCGGGAAGTGGCAGATTTCATCCGGTGGCGGAACGTTTCCGATCTGGTCCCCCGATGGCAAGGAGCTGTTCTACTGGCACGGTGGGGGAGTCAGCGCGGTGGAGATCGACGGGCAAGGCGAGAGCCTTCGCGCGGGTCGCCCGGAGGTTCTGTTCGAATCGAAGTATAGCGACCTGGGCGTGTCGGTCTCCTACGACATCGCGCCGGACGGCGAAGGTTTTGTGATGTTCGAAGGGCAAGACGGCGGATCGGGGCAGCAGCACGAACATCTGAACTTCGTGCTGAACTGGTTCCTGGAACTGGAGCGTACCTTCTCGCAGTGATGGAGAACCCGACGAGCGGACTCATAATCCGTTGGTCGCAGGTTCGAGTCCTGCTGGGCCCACCACGTTAAGTTGTTGTAGCGACAAGTCTTATCGACGTCGTAAGAACTGCGATCGATCAAACCGGCCGGGCCCCTCGGACCGATTCCGCGTCCCGAAGGTAAACTACGGCTTTACGAAGCGCACCGGGAGAGCGGTCAAGTGCCCATCGAAGCCGGACAACAACTACTGCACTACCGCCTGATCGAGAAGATCGGCGAGGGCGGGATGGGCGTGGTCTGGAAGGCCGAGGACACCAAGCTCCACCGCCACATCGCGTTGAAGATACTGCCCGAGGCGATGGCGGCGGATCCGGACCGTCGGGCGCGCTTCGAGCGCGAAGCCCGGGCAGTTGCCGCCCTGAACCATCCCAACATCGTGACGCTGCATTCCGTGGAGGAAGCGGACACGCCGGCGGGCACGGTGCACTTCATCACGATGGAGCTCGTCGAGGGTCGAAACCTGACCGAGCTTCTTCCGAAAGACGGCTTCCCGCTACCGCGTTTGCTTGAGATCGCGATCCCGCTCGCCGATGCCGCCAGCCGCGCGCACCGCGCGGGCATCACCCACCGTGACCTCAAGCCGGACAACATCATGATCGACGGGGAGGGCCGGCTGCGCGTGCTGGACTTCGGCCTGGCCAAGCTGCAGGAACCGGCGGGCCCTGCGGAAGACACGCAGGCGGCGACCGTCACCTCGGACACCGCGGAGGGGCGCGTCCTCGGGACCGTGGCCTACATGTCGCCCGAGCAGTCCGAGGGCAAGCCGGTCGACGCGCGGTCGGACATCTTCTCGCTGGGCACCATCCTCTACGAGATGGCGTCGGGCACCCGTCCCTTCCGCGGCGACACCACGATGTCGACAATCAGCTCGATCCTCAAGGACGAGCCGTCCTCGATCACCGAGCTGAAGCGGATGCTCCCGCGCCACGCGGGGCGCATCATCCGTCGCTGCCTGGCCAAGGAGCCCGACCGTCGCTACCAGACGGCGCTCGACCTGCGCAACGAGCTGGAGGAGCTGAAGACCGAGATCGATTCAGGCAGCCATGCGGCCGAGCCGGGCGGCACGGCGAGCCCCTCGCGGCGCTCCCGCTTACCGGTTCTGGTCGGCGTCGTCGGGTTGATCGCGATAGCCGTGGTCGTTGCGATCCAGTTTCGAAAACGGAGCGAGCCCCCGCCGACGAGTTACACCTCGCGACCCGTCACGGCTTCCACCGCGTGTGACTACCTCACCTCCTGGTCGTACGACGGAGACTACATCGCCTTCTCGCGCATTACGTCCGGGAACGTCGACGTCTACGTCAAGCCCGTCGACGGCGGTGACCCGGTCGTCAGAGCGCCTGGTCCCGGCGATCAGATCGCTCCCCGATGGTCGCCCGACGGCGGACTTCTCGCTTACGTATCGACCCAGAAGCCGGGCACCTCGGTCTTCCTCATCCCGCCCGACGGAGGCACGCCGCGAGAGCTGATCCAGACGGACCTGCCCGCACTCGACTACCGCGTGGAGTGGGCCATGGGCCAGCGCCCCTGGTCGGCCGACGGCAAGACGCTCCTGATATCCAGGGCCACG
>JALGZO010000518.1 GCA_025774865.1 bacterium
CATCGAAGTGCGATCCGCACGCCTCCCACTCCGCCGTGAACGGGTTGACCTCCCAGCGTGGACCGAGATAGTGACGGGAGCCGTTGTTTCCGGCCGAGTACGTGTCCGAGCATCCGATGCAGAGTACGTTCCCGCCGCAGCCTTCGCAGCCCAGGTTGCACTGGTCGTTGGCGAGGGCCAGGAATCCGTGCTTCAACCAGTTCTGCCCGATCATCTCGAGGATGCCGTCGCTGTCGATCCGGAAGAGAGCCAGACCGATGAGGGGATGGGTCTCGGCCATCGGTGCGTCCCAGGGCACGCGCACATTTCCGGTGTTGCAGGACGTCGTGGCCGCGGAGAGACCCGCCGTCCCCGTGGGGTGAGTTCCGATGTGGCCCTGGCTCGTGATTCCGTAGAGCTCACCCAGGGTGACGTCGAGATCGGGCGGATCGCCCCGGCCCTCAGCGGGCGGCTCCGGAGCGATTGCTTCCCCGGTCGCCGGCTTGGCGGCGAGCTCCAGGTCGAACACTCCGATCCACTGGCCGGCCAGGTAAGGCTGCTCGAGCAGATCCGCCCAGGCCTTGGAAATCAGGAGGTCCCCCATCATGATCGCGAGCTCGCCCGTGTTCCACGTGAAGCGGATCGCCGTGCTGCGAACCTCCAGCGGCACCGGAAGACCGGAATCTCTCGAAACGATCCTCACGACGTCGCGCTCGGCGTCGGGATCGACCTCGATCGCGAAGTCGAAGAGAGACAGGGGAGTCAGTGCGGCCTTCGTGCGGGGATGGAACGTGCGGAACGCGAGACCGCCGTCGAACGAGAGCGCCGCGGTGCCGTTCTGGAATCGATGGAACCCACCGTTGCGGGTCTCAAACTCCAGAGGTGGACCGGGGCTCATTCGGAACGAGTAAAGAGGCGGCTCCATCACGTGCTGTCGAAGCCGACTCGCGGAGGCGGTTGTCCGGACTTCCTCGATGGTCATCCCGAGGTTCTCGAGGTGGGTCGAGTCCAGCGAAAGGGTGATCTTCCCCTCGGTGGCCCGCCAGGTCTGGGTTGCGGCGAACCCCCCCGATGTGGTCAGGAGGATCCCAAGGAACGCCAAGAACGAAATGAAGCCCAATCCAGGCTTGGTCATTTTCACTGCCTCCACGCCGGTTGTCTGAATGTGCACGCTAGAACCACCTGACACCGTCGAGTGGGGTGGGGACAATGATCTTCGTCAGGTTGGAAGCTGAGCTTCGTCAGTTCAGGGCGAGCCGCGCGCGGCGGGAAACGCTTCGGGCCGAGCGAGTGGAGACGACCGCCGCCTCCTCAAGTAGCAGTCGCGATTCCCACCGAAATCCGCCGCATTGGAGCAAAGGCTTGCAAGGCAGGGAGTTACGGGCCTCGAGCTGGCAGAAGCGGAGACTGCCTCTTCGTCCATTTCCCCGCGGATCCACGTGGCGGCGAGTGAACGAAATCGGTCACCGGGAGGGAAACGACCGGTCTGCCGGAGCCTCGCGCGGTATAGTGGACTGACGAATCATCATATACGGCCCAGGGTTCTGATCGGAATCCGGGACTCCCGAGAACCTGGCAGAGGTCCCCCCATCCAGCCGAAACCCGACACGTCCGTTTTCCGGCGAACCGAGGTCTATCATGCCTAGCCCTGTGTCCGAAGGCTCCTTCCGATCGCTTCTCGCTGTTCTGCTGCTCGCGGCCGTCTTCCTCGCGGCTCCTCCGCTGGTGGCCGACGACTACCCGGTCGCGGACGACCCCGATGATCTCCGGGCCCGCGTCCTCGCGCATCGGCACGAGGAGGCGGCGGCGAAGGCGCGCCGAGCCGAGCTACTGCGAGGTCGGGCACTGCGCACGCCGAATCAGTTCGAGTACGACTTCGTCTACTACGACCTCGATCTCAACCTGGATCCGACGGCCCGGATTCTCTCCGGCACGGTGATCGCGACGGCGGAGGTCGTCGGAACGTCCGTGACCACGATGGACCTGAACCTACGCAACAACATGGCGGTCTCGGGCGCCACTTGCGGGGGTCTTCCCGCGACGTTCAGCCACGCGAACCACGTCCTGACCGTGGATCTCGATCGCACGTACACGACCGGGGAGATCATCTCGATCGGCGTCACGTATTCCGGAAACCCGGCCAGCGACTACTTCGCCTGGAGCTCCCATAGCGGGCAGGACATGATCTGGACGCTCAGCGAGCCCTACGGAGCCCGGCGCTGGTGGCCGTGCAAGGACTTCAACGAGGACAAGCCGGACTCGCTCGACATGCGGGTCACGGTTCCGGACCACCTTATCGTGGCTTCCAACGGCTCATTGGTCTCGGATGTCGACCACGGAGCGACTCGTACTTTCCACTGGCACTGCGGTTATCCCATCGCGCCGTACCTGGTCTCGCTGGCCATCTATCCGTACACGACCTACTCCGACTGGTATACGCCCCAGGGCGGCGGCACGCCGATGGAGGTCCAGTTCTACGTCTTCCCCGATCACATCGACGACGTTCAAACCAATTACGCGAAGACCGTTCCGATGATCGACGCGTTCGCTCAGTCGTGGGGGGAGTACCCGTTCCTGGATGAGAAGTACGGACACGCCGAGTTCACGTGGGGAGGCGGGATGGAGCACCAGACCATCTCCAGTCTGGGCGGCTGGTCCGAGGATCTGATCTCCCACGAGCTCGCGCACCAGTGGTTCGGAGACTACATCACGTGCAACACCTTCCATCACATCTGGCTCAACGAGGGGTTCGCCACGTGGAGCGAGGCGCGCTGGAAGGAGGTGACCGAAGGCTCCGACACGTATCAGGAGTACATGGACTTCGGCGCGTACTACGGGCCGGGCACGATCTACGTCGAGACTCCGAACGCCAGTGCCATCTTCGACGTCGATCTGAGCTACAACAAGGCGTCCTGGGTCGTGCACATGCTGCGCCATGTCGTGGGGGACACGGACTTCTTCGCGGGCCTGGAGCTCTACCAGTCCACGTACGGCTACGGCACCGCCACTACGGAGCAGTTCCGCGACGTGATGGAGGCGGCGTCCGGAAAGGACCTCGACGCCTTCTTCCAGCAGTGGATCTACGGTGAGTACTTCCCTGTCTACCGCTACACCTGGACCCCGTCCGGAGAGGGGATCGATCTCGTCATCGAGCAGATCCAGACGAATACGGGTCTGTTCACCATGCCGATCGACGTCCGGATCGAAACGACGACCGGAACGCACGATCTGGTCGTGCAGAACGCCGCGGCCGTGGAGAACTACGCGCTCTCGGTGAGCGGCGATGTGCAGGCCGTATCGCTGGATCCGGAACGCTGGATCCTCCGCCGGGTGGAGTCCCTCGTCACCGACCCGACGTTCGCGCAGGGAATCCTCGTGGTGAACGGCGTCCACTGGGACACGTACGGGGCAGAGATCACGAGCGCCTACGCGGACAGCGTGTTCTGGGGTGACAACCCGATCTCGTTCTGGGACACGTTCGCCGAGCCCGCCAGCGGCTATCCTGCGAACTTGCCGACACCCCTGGGCCACGGTCCCGTTCCGGGGGACATCATCGGCGACTTTTCGGCCGTCGTCTGGGTGGGGAACGACTACGCCGGAGACCTGGTCGACTGGTTCGAGACACCGATCGCTTCCTACCTGGACGTGGGTGGCAACCTGCTCCTGATGTCGCGCCGCGGCGCCAACTTCGTGGAATCGGACCTCGCCGCCTACCTCGGGATCACGTGGACGCAGTACCAGATCACCCTGGGTAACTGCACATCGACTTACCCCGGGCTCGGAGACATTCCGTTCACGGGGTCCCAGAGCTGGAACGACGCGTTTTCGACGACGGTGGGCCCCGTCAGCACGTTGCTCTTCGAAGACACCTCGGGCTCCGACCGTGGCACGGGGGTGCATGCCCAGCCTACCGGCGGCGGTGTGTACCGTCCGGACGGTGGACAGTTCGTCTATGTCGCCGGGCGACCATACCGGATGAACCACGCGGCGCTCCGGGCGAACGTCGAGTTCATCCTGGAGAGCTTCTTCGGCGAGCCGTACTCGCCGCCGACGGTGTCCCCTGCGGTATCGGGTCCCGTGACGCGCCTGAGCCTGGCGCCGAACCGCCCGAATCCCATCACGGCTGAGACACTCATCCCGTTCTCGATCCCGGTCTCCGGGCCGACGAGAGTGAGCGTGTACGATGTCGGCGGCCGTCTGGTTCGGACCCTGATAGACGACGCGCAGCCGGCGGGGGACCATGCCGTTCGCTGGGACGCCCGTGATGCTCGAGGGCGACGCGTGGCGGCCGGGATGTACTTCGTCCGGCTCCAGGTGGTGGGGCGCTCGCTGTCGAGACCCGTGGTCGTGCTTCGGTAGGCGAGGGGGCCGCGGGCACCATCGGCGACGAAGGTGCCCGCGGTCCGAAAGACGGCCCCTTACGCCTCGCCTTCGTACTTGAAGGAGACCTTCACTTTTGCGCGGTAGTTGCGGACCTTGCCCTCCTCGAGCTGCATGTCCAGCTCGGAGATCTCAGCTACGCGAAGGTCGCGCAGGTTCTTGGAAGCCCTCTCGACTGCGGCTACGGCCGCCTTTTCCCATGACTCGGTACTGGTTCCGACCAGCTCAATTACCTTGTAGACACTCTCTGCCATCGTTGAGCTCCATTCTCAGAATGATCTTCCGGCCTCGGGGTCAGAATAGCCCCGGGAGACAGCATCGGTCCATGTTTGACCCGACGTCCAACCCGGGCAATTAGCTGAAATCGTGTAGCCGACCTCGGTGGCGTCTGGGAGCCCTCAAATGCGCTCGCTGATCTATCTCCTCTTCTTTGCCTCCGGAGTCAGCGGGCTCGTCTACGAGATCATCTGGATGCGCAAGCTGGCGCTGATCTTCGGCTGTACGGCCTACGCGACCAGCGCAGTCTTGAGCGCCTTCATGGGAGGACTGGCCCTCGGCAGCTTTCTGTTCGGACGCCTCGTCGATCGCTGGCGAAATCCCCTCCAGCTCTACGGTCTGATCGAGATCGCCATCGCTGTCCGACGTCAGCACCTTTGGTAGACGGTCAATCGGAAACTGAGTTGAGAGGCCCCCTGAGGGCCTCGTTCGATCCTAGCGGTAGGTTGCCTTGACTCGTCCCCAGCTCGTCCGATCGACGGAGGTCGGCAAGCAGAGCTCGCCCCCCGCGGCCTCGTTGAACGCGGTAAGACAGTCGACGAGCGACGACGTGGTCGCGGCGGTTAGATAACCGAACCCCAGGGGGGGTACGACGAGCGAGCCGATCAGCGCGTCGGCGTCCTCGATGCAGGTGGTCGGGTCCGCGCTATCACACGCGACATTGAGCTTCGCGGCGATGAGCTGGTGTGCGAGCGAGACGAGTCCGTTTTGCCGCACGTCGAAGTACAGGATGGCCAGGAGCTCACGCTGGTCGTATACGACGTCGCCGAGCTGCAGCGTGTCCGTGCACCATGCTTCCCGGTGGGTCTTCCAGAAGCCGAGTGTGCAGTACGCTGCGACACCGCTCGAGAGGAGCGGGGTCGCCAGGACGGCTAGAAGAAGACCTGAAAGCGAGCGTTTCATGATGCCACTCAGGGGTGCCAGAGCTCGGGACGGCCCCGTGGCCCCACCCCCGGGAGCCTGTCCCAGCGGGCAAGGAAACACAGTAACCCAGCAACAATTCTCTCATAAGCGCCCGGCCGAATTCAAGGATCGCAAGCCGGGCCCCGGCCGGGAGTGGACTCAGAACCCCACGCCGGCCCCCACGGTCACCTGCGGGTCCCAGTCTTCGTAGGGCGAGTTGCTATCCTGGAGCACGTCGACGAGCACCTCGACGAACGCCCAGGCCTTCCCTCCCAGCGGCTGGACGTAGCCTCCACCCAGGAACAGGAAGGGGACCCCCTCGCGCCCTGAGGGGAAGTCGTAGCTCATGTAGGCAAACTCCGCCTGGCCGTAGAGCTGCGGCACGAGTCGGTAACGCGAGAAGATGCTGCCGCCATAGTTGTGAGAGGTGAAATTGACTGCGCCGCGCTTGTCGTTGAAGTACTCGTAACGCAGCCTTCCTCCGAGGGAGAACTTGGGGGTCAGCCGGTAGCCGACGATCGGCTCCACGCTGAACCTGGTGTAGTCGTTCCAGAAGTTGAAGCCGACCGCGCCACCCCAGTAAACGCGCGGTTTCGTCGGAGCGGTGGTCGAGGGCCGTGACGTTGAAGTGGTCGCGGCGGGTTCCACGCTGTCGGCCGGTGCGCTGGAATCGGTCTGGGCGCCCGCAGCTCCGGCGACGAGGAGCGCCGCGGCGGCAACCAGACCGGGGAAAGCGCGGTTCATCACTGTTTCCTCCATTATCTACAAGAGCCCCAAGAGACGGATCGTCGTGCGGAGGCGGATACTACCACGTGGACGGACTGGGTCGCCGAGTGTTGATTCAGTGCACCTGGCGAGTTCTGGAAGTCAAGATCCGGTGTCTGAACCACCCTCGGGAGCCTCCGGCTGGTCGAACCACCACGACATGCAGATAAACGGCACGGGATAAGTGACCTTCACACGGTATCCGCGGAATCCGTGGGGGTCCCATCCTGTCTTTTCGAAGGCGTGCTCCAGGAGCCGGGCGTGCGAGGGGATCTCTTTGAGTTCGGTGTTGCC
>JALGZO010000519.1 GCA_025774865.1 bacterium
CTCGCGGACTCGATTCGTGCGCGCGGCCTCCTGCAGCCGATCGTCGTGCGAAAACGGGGCGAGGACACCTACCAGCTCATCGCGGGCGAGCGTCGCTGGCGCGCGGCCGCGCGGGCGGGGTTCGAGCACATCCCGGCCATTCTGCGCGAGAGCAAAGAGGACGAGATGCTCCTCCTCGCCCTCATCGAGAATGTCCAACGCGAAAACCTCAACCCCATCGAGGAGGCCGGCGCGTATCGCCAGCTCGGCGAGCAAGCCGGCTGGACGCAGGACGAGATCGCCCAACACGTTGGCAAGGGCCGGACGCACGTGGCCAACACGGTCCGGCTCCTGAAGCTCCCGCCGGCGATCCAGGACGACGTCGCGAGCGGGAGGCTGTCGGCGGGGCACGCGCGGGCCGTCCTGGCGTGTTCGACGGAGAATGAAATGCTCGCGCTGCGGGATCGGATCCTCTCCGAAGAGCTGACGGTGCGTCAGACCGAGGAGACGTCTCCCACCAAGAAACGGAAGCGCAAGCGAGCCTCCGGGGCCGCTGCCCGGGACGTGTCGCCGGAGACTCGAGACCTCGAGGAGCGCCTTCAACGAGTGTACGGGACGCCCGTGCAGATTCACGAGCGAGATGGCCGGGGGCGCGTCTCCCTCGAGTTCTACTCGTTCGACGACCTCGACCGCCTCACGGAGCTGCTGTTCGCGGCGGGGATCCACCCGCCCGATTGACCGTTGCCGATATGCGGCAACAGTCGTCAGAGCCCGCTCAAGCTTGCGGGTCTTGATGACGAAGCCAGGGACGGAGGCGGTAGATCCGTCGTCGCCCGGCCGCTCTGGCGAAAGCGCGCCCGGCGCCAAAAAGGCGTCGGTCGAGCCTCGGGGCCGGCGCCTTGACACTCGGTTTTGCGAGTGCTAAGGGTCGGCCCGGCCTATGTCCGGTGCACGAGTTTCGGAGATTGAGTTTCCGGAGAGATCAGATGTTTCGTTGGTCCCGGAAGGTCTCCCTGATCGTCGCGCCGCACGGAAGCCCGAGGAGCTGGAGCCGGGACGTGTCGGCTCCGGCCCTGTTCGGGATCGGAGCTGCGCTGGCGGCTCTTCTCCTTCTCGTCCTGGTTCTGCTCGTGCAGGTTGCGGAGCTTACGGCGCGATCGCGCGAGGTTTCGCGTCTTCGTGAGGAGAACGCGGACCTCGGGTCTCGTGCGCGGAGCGTTCACGACCTCGAGGCCGAGCTCGCCCGGATGCGAGAGTTCGAGAAGCGCATTCGTCGCTGGGCAGGAATCGAGTTTTCGAGCGGACTCGCGATGGGAGAAGGGGAGCGGGGTCGCCACCGCTGGGAGCGCGACGAGAATCTCCTGGCGGAGATGCCCACCCTTCCTCCGGTGGGGGGGTGGGTCTCACGTGGCTTCGAGTCCGGGCCCGAGGGACATCCGGGCATGGATTTCGTCGGGGAAACAGGGACGCCTGTGCAGGCCGCGGCCCTCGGGGTCGTCAAGCTCGCAGGCTGGGACGACACGTTCGGGAATTTGGTGGTTCTGGATCACGGGAATGGTTTCACGTCTCTTTATGGACACAATGAAACCTTGCTCGTAGAACCCGGCGACCTGGTCCCGAGGGGACAAGCCGTCGCACGGCTCGGGAACACGGGGCGCTCGAGTGCGCCGCACGTTCACTTCGAGGTTCGCCTCGACAACGAGCCGTTAGACCCGGCTTTTCTGCTTTCGTCCGGGACGTGAAGTGGAGGAGACGGCACAGCTTTTCACCTCCCACGGGAGACATGGCATGTTCAACCAGAAGATGAGCCCGGAGCGTGGCGACTCGCCGGGCGGCTCTGCGGGCTCCGGCGACGACCCCACCGGCCTCGGAGCTGCACACGGGGGAGTGACTCGCTCCGCGCGCGGCGGAGCCTCGACGATTCTTGCCGAGGGCGCGAAGTTCAACGGGAATTCGACCATCACCGGGACGTACCGCATCGAGGGTACGGCCGAAGGGGAGATCGAAGCCACCGAGATGATCGTCGTGGGGCGGACCGGCAACGTTCAGGCGAAGGTGAGCACGCCCCGGGCCGTTCTCAACGGGAAGTTCCAGGGGAAGCTCGAGGCCTCGGATCGCGTCGAGCTGCAGGCGGGAAGCCGCGTGCAGTGCGACATCAAGACCAAGAACATGGTCATGGAGGACGGGGTGCAGTTCCAGGGGAACTGCCGGATCGGGAAGTAGCCGAAACCGGGTCGTCGCCCGCGGCGGGTCGAGCGCCGGGGCGACGGTCCCCGGCCGCTCCTGTGGATAAGTGGAAAACTCCGACCGGTTCCGGCTGGAAAGTGCAAGTGATTGTGAAAAGGTCCGTTCGGAGAATTGCCTAGGCCGCCGATCGCGGGCTTATCCCCAAGTCCTTGGAATGGAGCGAGTTGGAACCAGCCCAGCGAATGAGCCGATCCGGAGCCGGGCCGGCACGTTCGCGCCGGAACAAGCGAGGTTGAACACCGCATGAAAGAGCGATATTCCCTCGTCCTTCTCCCTGGCGACGGCATCGGGATCGAGGTCGCGCGTGAGGCCATGAAGGTCCTCGACGCCATTCGGGAAACGGAGGGCGTCGTTTTTGATGTCGAAGAGATCGAGTGTGGCGGTCACTACTACGTAGAGCACGGCACCGAATGGCCGGCCGGCAGCTTCGAGAAGTGTCGAGATGCCGACGCGATTCTTCTGGGCGCCGTCGGTCACGACGTCGACGGCAAGCCGGTCTTCACGACCCCCGGCCAACCGTATCCCACCCCGCAACTGGCCGGCTACGCCCAGGTCATCGGCAATCGCATCGCGCTCGATCTCTTTGCGAATGTACGCCCGGTGAAACTCTACCCGGGCGTGGTTCACAAAGTGCACGACAAGATGACGCAAGTGTGGTCGCCGGGCCTCGTGGACTATGTCGTCGTGCGGGAGAACACCGAGGACGCGTACACGGGCGAGACGTACGAGGTGCCGACTGCGAAAGGCGGTCCTGGGCGCGAGACGCCGATCCGCATCACCGAGTCCCGCACCCAACGCATTTGCCGCTTCGCGTTCGAGCTGGCCCGCCGCCGGGCCGAGAGCCGGGAAGGCGCGGTGTTGGACCGACCACCCCGGGTCACTTGCGTCGAGAAGTCGAACATCATCGGAGCCCATCGATACTTCCGCGAGATCTTCGAGGAGACCGGCCGCGAGGAGTATCCCGACGTCGAGCGCGACACTGCGTATTTCGACGCGTTCTGCATGTGGCAGGTCCGCAATCCGGAGTGGTTCGACGTCGTCGTCGCGCCGAATCTCGTGGGAGACGTGATTTCTGACCTCGGGAGCGCCACCCAGGGTGGAATGGGCGTCGCGGCGGGCGGGAATATCGGGGAGCAGCACGGCATGTTCGAGCCGATCCACGGGAGCGCCCCGAAGCACGCCGGTCAGGACAAGGCCAACCCCATCGCCATGGTCCTCGCGCTCCGGATGCTCCTCGAGTGGCTGGGCACCCGCGAGAGAGACGATCGTTTGGTCCGGGCCGGAGAGCACCTGGAGGGGGCCGTCGCTGCCGTTCTGACATCAGGGGATTCCCTTACATACGACCTCGCCTCGGATCGCCGGGGGGTGTCCTGCTCCCGATGTGGGGATGCGATCGTCCGAGAGACGCTGGCGGTCCGTCAAACATAGTTGCCTGGAACATTGAAAATTAGACTCTTTTCTCCGATACTCCCGCTCACTGAGCAACGGTTGTAAGGGAGCGTCCGATGGAAATCACCGAGGTGAGGGTCAACCTGCAAGACGAGGAAGTGTTGAAAGCTTTCGTCTCGATTACTTTGGACGACGAGTTCGTGATCCGCGGATTGAAAGTGATTCAGGGTATGGATGGACGCTTCGTCGCCATGCCGGCACGGAAGAAGAAGGACGGGTCGTTCCAGGACATCGCTCACCCGATCAACCGGGAGACGCGTGCGTACATGGAGCGAGTGGTCCTGGACGCGTACGATGAAGAAGTCGGGAACGGCAGCCCGCCGAGCGAGCCGGAAGCGGAGGAGGAAGAGGTCTCGCGCTAGTCGCCACCGCGTCTTCCCATTTTGCGACATCCCGGCAGCCTCCTCTGTTGTCGCGTTCACTCGTTCCCCGCCCCGACGAACCCTCCCAAGGCGCCTCCAGCGCCGCGCGGTCGCGTTGACAATCGCCAACCGATGGTGCAAATTGGCGATTTCGCGCTCCTGGAAAGCCGGAGACTGGTAGGTGCCGCTCCCGGCGCGGTAGCTCCGGGCATCGGCGGGTGGCTTCGGCGAAAGAGACCGATGGCGAAAGGCGGAGACGGAAGCCCCGACCGCGCGCGATGGATCGCGTTTGTGGCCACGACCGTCGCCGCGGCGGTCGTGGTCCCGGGCGTCGCCTCGTCCTACGACTCCGATGGCGTTCCAGAGCGGATCTTCGAGGTTCACGCTCTCGGGGGCGTGTTCATTCCCGACGACAATGTCTTCTACAAGACCTCTCCCATGCTCGGGCTCCGGGGAACGCTCAACAACTCGGTGTGGTGGGGAGTCGAGATGGACCTCTCGATCGCCCCCGCTCAATCGCAGAGCTTCGGCCTGGGGATGCTGCGTTCCTACAACCCTCACGTGGTACTCAACACCGACGGGATCCCGATCGGTGTCGTGATCACGCAGATGGATACCGAGGAGAGGACGGGTCGCACGAGCACGAACCTCTTCATGTTCGGCGGAAATGTGATCGTGAATCTGACCGACGGCCGGATCCGCCCGTTTCTGACCCTCGGCGGAGGCTTCATCGACGACCTCGGGAACAGCGACGAGAATCCGGCCGGGCCGTTCTCGAACGGGTACGTCCAGTTCGGCGCCGGCGTCAAATACCACTTCAAATCGGGCTGGAGACGGGGCTGGGGGATCCGTCTCGATGTTCGCGACCTCGTGATGAGCAAGGACGACCTGCCGCGCGCGGCCGCGAATGCACCGCTCATTGCCGGGCAGTTCGACATCATTTCGGGTGGTGGGGCCGACGGCGTCCTCGGTCAGGAGCCCTATGATCCGTTCGAGCACCGTGGCAAGCGCTGGTTGAACAACTGGGGAATCACGATCGCGGTGACCGCACCGCTCGGCTGGGTGTGGAAAGACGGGGACGGCGACCTCGTCGCCGATCGGTTCGACCAGTGTCTGACCACAGCACCAGGCGTCGTCGTCGACGCGAGGGGCTGCGGCATCGACACCGATGTCGACGGCGTGTTCGACGGCCTCGATCAATGCCCCGCGACCCCGAGGGGAGCCACTGTCGACCTGGCAGGCTGTCCCAGCGACATCGACGGGGACGGGGTGCTCGACGGGATCGACCTGATGAACGACACGCCCACCGGCGCGCGGGTCGACGCCCAGGGCCGCCACTTCGATACCGACGCCGACGGCGTTTTCGACGGTCTGGACCTGTGCGAGGACACGCCCCCGGGCGCGAGTATCGACCTCGACGGATGCTCGCAGAATCCGCTCGAAGACCAGCTCCTGCGGGGCGAGACCATCGTGCTGACCGGCGTCGAGTTCGAGCCGGGCACCGACGAGATCGAGCCTCTCTCCTTCCACTACGTGAACCGGATCGGGCGCCTCTTGGAGCACTGGACGGGCAACGAAGAAGCGCCGCGCCGGGTCGAGGTCGGCGTGCACACCGACGGGGTCGGAGCGGAAGACTTCAATCTCGACCTCAGTCAGCGTCGCGCCGACCGGCTGCGGATCTACCTGCTCGAGAACTTCTTCGGCATGGCGCAGAACAACCTGGTCGCGACCGGGTACGGCCAATCGATGCCGCTCGCCACGGACGATACGGAAGAGGGCCGCAGCCAGAACCGCCGGGTCGAGATTCGAAGCCTCGGTCCCGGGGGCCCGCCCGAACAGTACGACTGGGGCGCGGGAGACTTCGACGAGCTGGAGGCCCCCCGCATTCCGACGGAGTCGCTGGACGAGCCGGTCGACCTGCTGGACGAAGTCCCGGACGAGCCGCTGCCCGACGCGCCCGACGCGACCGAGACGCCCGACCTCATCGTGCCGCCCGAGCCCGAAATGCCCACGCTGCCCGAGGAACCGGAGATGCCGACCCCGGATATCGACTGAGGCTTTGACAACCCCGCGGGCGCCCGCTACACAGAACACTCACCACATCGACCAGGAGGAAGGAATGCGCTCGATCCGTGGCGCGGGTCGCACCGCCTGGGCGTTCGTCCTCGCGCTCGGCCTGGTGGCGAGCGCCGGAACAACCGCCCCGGCCCAGGAAGAAGGGTCCGCTATCACGCAGTACGGCTTTCGGGGTGGCATTTCGCTCGACCCCGATCAGTTCGTCATCGGTGCCTTCATGGGGTTCCGCGATTTCTCGCCGGGCTTCAGCATGCGTCCGAGCGCCGACATCGGATTGGGCGATGACGTCTTCGTCCTGATGATCAACGGCGACGCCAACTACCATTTCCGCCAAGCCGATTTCGCCGCGGTGCCCTACGTCGGCGCCGGTATCGCGCTCGCGTACTACAATTTCGATAGCGCCGCCGCGAAAGACTCGGCTACCGAGATCGGCGTGAAT
>JALGZO010000520.1 GCA_025774865.1 bacterium
CCTCGACACGCTCCAGGTCGACCGGCCGGAAGCGGAGAATCCCGGACGTGGACGAATGGACGACCTTCTCGAGGTCGCCAGCGGACTCGCCGAAGTCGCCCTCGAAGCCGATCGACTCCAGGCTGAAGCGTCCTACGGAATCGGGGACAGCCTCGGTCCAGGTAGATGCCGCCACGGTCGACGGCGCGAACGCGGCGGCGGCACCAGCCAGGACGGCGATTCCGAACGCTGCCACGCGTCGCATGGAGGTATCACTCGCTCCGAGTCGAGGAGGGGCCGATAGGCTCCCCGCCGGAAATGCCCCGCCGCCTCCCGTCCAGCCGCGGCTTCCCCTTGCGGGTCCGGAAGAGGATGGTAGGGTGAAGTCGCACAAAGGAGAAGAAATGAAACCGGGCCGGCACGCGTATCTCCCGTTCTGGACGGCGGTTGTCGCGCTCAGCGCCGGTTGCTCCGACGAGGGCTACGTCGAAAGGACCCCGGACACCCTGGCGGTCGAGGAGATCGCGGGGGACTTCCTCGACTATTACCAGGAGCTTCTCCAGCTCTCGAACCAATACTCCTCGCACCCCGATTCGTTCCAGGCCGCCGTCGACTCGTTACCCGGATCGCACCTCACCGATGAGCAGTGGGAAGCGTGGACGGCGCCGTACCGCGAGCAACCGGCCCTACTCGCGGATCGTCTCGAGGAGGTGATGGCGGAGCTTCGGGGCCGGTAGCTACGATTCTGGGCGCGGCCGAAGGATGCTCACCAGCGCCAGGTCGTTCTCGCGCCGGGGTCGATCACCTCGACGACTCGACGAGCCTCACGAGCTCGTCCAGGTCGGCCACCTCGAGATGAGGCATCGCGGCCGCGGGCGGAGTCGCGCCGAACCCCTCCCGTCCCCGTCGCCGGTTGACCCAGATCGTCGTCATCCCCAACTCCCGCGCCGGAACGATGTCGTGGTAGAGGCTCTGGGCCGCGTGCAGCCAGCGCTCGGGAGCGACACCGGTCTTGCGGACGGCCATCTCGAAGTTGCGCCGCATCGGCTTGTAACTCGCCGCCTCTTCTGCGGTGAGGACCCAGTCGAACGCGACCCCGAGCCGGCGGCGAGTCTCCACGAACAAATCGTCGTCGATGTTCGAGATGACACCCAGACGAAAGTGCCGCTGAAGTCGCGGAAGCGCGGCCACGGTGTCGGGAAACGGTGGCCAGTCGGGCAAGGACTCCACGAGGAGATTCCGATCGTCGCCGCGCGTCCGGAACCCGTACTCCTCGGCGATTCCCTTGATGACCCGCGCGAGGACGTGGCGATACGGTGCCCAGATCCCTTTCTCTGCCCGCGTCTCGAGCTTCGCGTAAGTCTCCAGAATCACGTGGTCGCTGACCCGGACCTCGTGTCGTGCGAGAAACGGCCGGAGCGCGCCCAGAATTCCGGCTTCCCAGTCGATGAGCGTTCCGTAGCAATCGAAGCTCATCACCTCGAACTGACGGAAATCGATCACGGGACCGATCCGCCCGACCCCTCCTCGCCCGGTGGTGGAATCGGGCGATCGTGGGGATCTCTGGTCGGGAAGCGAGCCGCCTGCTCGACCGCTTCCGTCACGCCCGGCTCGATGTAGTGCTCGACGCGATCGGCTGGATCGTGGATGTGATCGGGCGGGTAGCCGAGCTCGCCGAGGAAGCTCTCGTAGAGGCGGTGACGGCGCAACAGGTCGAGAGCTCGTCCCGAGCCCTTCTCCGTCAGGAAGTAGCGATCGCCCCGGTGCGCGAGATAGCCGGTCCTCACGAGCCGCTCCGTGACCGCCGCGACGCGGGTCCCGCTGCCCGCCCCGATGACCTCCTTCGCCGTGACGCCGTCGGCGAGCACGCGTTCGCCCCGGCGCCCGAGCCACATCAGGATGTCCTCTTCCGCGACGAGCCTGCGCAGCCGGTGCCTGACCCAGGCCCGAGCGACCATCCCCTGATTCGGGGAGAAGAAGAACGCGAGCGTGAAGAACGCGCCGGACACGGAAGCCATCGCGGCGGCGATCGACGAGTCGAGAACGCGGGCGACGTGGTAGCCGAGGATCGAGGACGCGACGCCGAGCACGACGGAGATCGCGATCATGCGGCCCAGACGATCGGTCAGCAGGTAGGCGGTCGCAGCCGGCACCACGATCATCGCCACGACGAGAATCGCTCCGACGCTCTCGAACGCGCCCACCGCGGTCACCGCGACGAGTCCCATGAGAAGGTAGTGCATCAATACGACCGGGATTCCGACCGCGGCGGCCATCTCCGCATCGAACGCGCACAACTTGAACTGCTTGAAGAGGAGCCCGATCGCGAGCGCGTTCATGAGGAGAAGTCCACCGTTGATCCAAACGGCACGAGGTCCGATGTCGCGGCCGCCGAGCATCCACGTGTCGAACGGCGTGTAGGCGATCTCCCCGTAGAGCACGCAATCGAGGTCGAGGTCGACATGGTGGCCGTACAGCGAAATGAGAACCACACCGACCGCGAAGAGCGACGTGAACGTCACGCCGATCGCGGCGTCCCCCTGAATCCCCCTCGTAGAAAGGAACTGGACGAAGAACGCAGTCAGGACTCCGATGGCCACCGCTCCGACGAACATCGGCCAGGACGCCCGGCTGGCCGTCAGCAGGAACGCGAGCCCGATACCCGGCAGGATCGCGTGGCTGATCGCGTCGCCGAGCATGGCGATCTTCCGAAGCACCAGGAAGCATCCGAGAAGGGCGCACGATGCGCCGACGAGGGCACCGGTCAGCATGATCATGAGCGAGTCGGTTCCCACGACGTCTCTCCTCAGCCGGCGTTCGCGAGACGGGGGTGGATCTTCGGCTCGAGACCGTGGAGGCGAAGATACCGCTCGAGCTCGTCGACCGTCGTCTCCGGCAGATAGTGCTCGATGTAGTCCGCGTCTCGGTCGACGTGATCCACCCCGAGCTGGCCTTCGTACATCAGGAACATCTCCCAGAGACGGTGGTTGCGGATCACGCCGTACGCCGCGCCGAGCCCCGCTTCCGTGAATCGGAACGTGTCGCCGTCCCGCGCGACGAGGCCTTCACCCGCGAGACGTTTGAGGCTTCCCTCCGTCGCCACTCGCTCCTGTCCGCGACGCGCCGCCGTCTCGGAGACACCGACCGACCGATCCCAGGGGCCCGTCTCCTCCACTGTCTCGTACAGGGATCGCAGCGTGTTCTCTCGCGCCACGCGCGAGCGCAACGTGAGAAACCGGATGAGCCGCGGCAAGAGGCCACGCCGCGGCGCCAGAAAGAGCGAGACGAGAAAGATCGACGTCGCCGCGAGCACGATGAGCGGCCCGGTGGGCAGGCGAAGCGCCTGCAAGCTGAGCACCGTTCCCAGGGCTCCCGAGGCCGCCCCGACGGTACCGGCCAGGACGACCATGCTACCGAGCCGATCCGTCCAGAGCCGCGCCGACGCGGCGGGAATGATGAGCATCGCCGCCATCAACACGACCCCGACCGCCTGCAACCCGATCACGACGGCGAGCACGACGAGGGTCATGAGGACCCCGTCGAGAACGCCGGGAGAAAACCCCAGCCCTGACGCGAAGCCCTGGTCGAAGCAGAGGATCTTCAGCTCCTTGAAGAGCGCCGCGGCCACCAGGCACACGATGACGGCGCAGATCGCCATGACTTTGACGTCTTTCCCCACCATCGAGGCCGCCTGCCCGAAGACGTACTTGTCGAGGCCCGCCTGGTTGCCCGCTCCGGTGTGCTGGATGTTCGTGAGGAAGAGGATCCCGACCGCGAAGAAGACCGAGAGCACGATCCCCAGCGCGCCGTCTTCCTTGATTCTCGTGTAGCGCGTGATCGCCTGCACCGCGGCCGCCCCGAGAAGCCCGGCGACCAGCGCCCCGAGTAACAGCACCGAGAGCGACCGCGACTGCGTCAGCAGAAACGCGACGCACACCCCCGGAAGCGCCGCGTGCGCGAGCGCGTCACCGAGCAAGCTCCGGCGACGCAGGAGAGCGAAGCAACCGAGCACGCCGCTCGAGACGCCGAGCAACGTGGTGCCCGCGAACACCCATTGCGTGTTCGGATCCCGGATCCAGTCGAAGTCCATCGTTCTCCACCGTCACCGCAGGCCTCGCGGCGCCTCCCGTGCGACGGCGTCGGCGATCTTGCTGACGATCGTCAGCCGTCCTCCGTAGGTCTTGCGGAGATTCTCGGGTGTGTAGACGTCTCCGGTTCGCCCCACCGCGATCTGCCGCATGTTCAGGAGAACGACCCAGTCGAAGTACTCCTCGACGGTCTGGAGATCGTGATGCACGGCCATGACGGTCTTGCCGTGCTGCTTGAGATCGTCGAGCAGAACGACGATCGCCTTCTCCGTGGCGGCGTCCACTCCGGCGAACGGCTCGTCCATGAGATAGAGCTCGGCATCCTGCGCCAGCGCCCGCGCGAGGAAGACGCGCTGCTGCTGACCGCCCGAAAGCTGTGAGATCTGCCGGCGGGCGTAGTCGGCCATCCCGACCATCCGCAGGCACTCGGTCGCCTTCTCGCGATCCGCGCGCCCCGGGCGGCGGAGCCAGCCGAGCTGCCCGTACATTCCCATCAGGACCACGTCGCGCGCGTCGGTCGGGAAGTCCCAGTCCACCGACTCACGCTGCGGCACGTAGCCGATGCGGCGCCGGCTCTCCTTCGCCGGATGCCCGAAGCAGTTCACCCACCCGGACGCCAGCGGCACCATGCCGAGGACGGCCTTGATCAGCGTGGTCTTGCCGGCGCCGTTCGGACCGATCACTCCCACGAGCTGCGACGGCGGAATGGAGAAGTCGATGTCCCACAGCACTGGACGCTGATGGTAGGCGACGGTGAGGTCGTGCACCTCGAGCGGCGGATTGACGAGCCCGGCGTGGACCTCCTCCGGTCCGCGCGGGATGAGAGGCATCGGCTCCGGCGCCGAGGGCGGCGGCGATTCCGTACTCACTGCAACGCCTTCACGATCGTCTCGATGTTGTGTCGGACCATCCCGACGTATGTGCCCTCCGGCGTGCCTTCTTCCCCCATCGCGTCGGAGAAGAGCGAGCCCCCGACGACGACGTCGTGACCTCGCGCCCGACAACCTTCGACGACCGCTTCGATCGAGCGGGGCGGAACACTCGACTCCACGAAGACCGCCTTGACCCCACGGGACGTGACGAGGTCCACGAGCCGGTGGACGTCCTTGAGACCGTACTCGCTCGCAGTGGAGATCCCCTGGAGCCCGACGACCTCGACGTCGTACGCGCGACCGAAGTATCCGAACGCGTCGTGCGCGGTCACGAGGACGCGCCGTTCGACGGGAATCGTGACGAGCCGCTCCTGGCAGTACGCATCCAGGGCAGTCAGCTCGGCTCGCAAGGCCTCCGCGTTCCGCTCGAAGACATCCCGCGACGCGGGCTCGATCTGAGCGAGCCCCTCGGTGGCCGTCGGAATCGTCAGCTTCCAGAGCTCCACGTCGAACCACACGTGGGGATCGGGGTGGCCTTGGAACTCGGGGGGGGTGGCGAGCAGCGACGGCTCGATGTTCTCGGCCACCGCGATCACCAGCTTCCCCCGCTTCGCGATCTTCTCGAGGATGTCGCCCATCTTTCCTTCGAGGAAGAGTCCGTTGTAGAAGATGACGTCGGCGCGAGAGAGCCGCCCGATGTCGCCCTGGGACGCCTTGTACAGATGCGGGTCCACGCCCGGACCCATGAGCGTCGTGACGTCGACGCGTTCCCCCCCGATGTTCTCGATGAGATCGCCGACCATGCCGGTCGTGCACGTGACGTGGATCTTCTCCCCGGCGGCGGCCCCGTTCGGGAGCAAGGCGACGGCGGCGAGGGCGGCGGCGAGCTTCCTCACGAGACGTTCCCGGGAACCGAGACGAACACGTTTCGGGCGAGCTCCTCGCCGATCTTGTGCTCTCGCCCACCGACCTTGACGAGAAACGGGCCCCCGAACGGATCGCGATCGACCAGCTCGACCGGTACCTCCGGGTAGATCCCGAGAGTCCCGAGATACCGAAGCATGGCCGGATCCGAGTCGGAGACGCGCGCGACTCGTCCCTTCTGACCGGGGGCCATCTCGACGAGCGCCGGATGCCGGGTGGGGTCGATCTCCCCGTCCTTCGTGGGAATGGGATCTCCGTGTGGATCGTGCGTAGGATGCCCCAGCATGGCGTCGATCCTGTCCTCGAACTCCTCGGAGATGACGTGCTCGAGGACTTCCGCCTCGCCGTCGACCTGATCCCACGTGTAGCCCAGCGCCTCCTTCAGGTAGACCTCAAGCAGCCGGTGATGGCGAATGATCTCGAGCGCCACTTTGGAGCCGCCGGTCGTCAGCTCGATCCCCTCCGAGCGCTCGTACTGCACGAGCTTGAGCTCCTTGAGTCGCTTCACCATCTTCGTGACGGCCGCGAGCGAGACCTCCTGCGCCTCCGCCACCGCCGAGGGCCTGACCCGGGGGTTCGACTGCGAGAGCTTGTAGATGGTCTTCAGGTAGTCCTCGACGGCCGATCCGAACACGGGAGCCTCCCAAGCGGCGAAAGTGATGTTGAGCCGAAGACCGGCCCTAGGT
>JALGZO010000521.1 GCA_025774865.1 bacterium
CCCGTCGAGGTCGAGCTCGACGGGGGGGTCGATGACCCGGCTCGTGCGCAGCGTCCGCTCCAGGAAGTTGATCTGAGCGAGATCGGGCGAGACCTCTTCCCCATCGATCCTGACCGGGTGATGGCGACGCAGAAACTCCGCGACGTCGCGCCGGATCCCTTCCTGCATCGACACCGGGATCGTCTCGCGCCCCGCGAGTCCCAGATCGATCCAATGGCTCAGGTCCTTCGGCCGGAGGATGATCTCCTTGCGCACCTCGTACGGCTCGACGTACAGGAACCCGTTCATCGAAGCGAAATAGGCTCGCCGCAGGGCGCGATTGCGGAATCGCGTGTACCAGGGATCGGCCCAGTCCAGATCGAGGGTCTGATCCGGGGCCAGGTAGCGGAAGTCGTTGACCGCGATCTGGTCGTGGTAGACGACGAAGCCGATGCCGGCCCGGCCCGCGATGGCGCCGCCGATCGTCAACGTTCGGGGCCGTCCCTCCAGCGGATAGCCGAGCCGCGCGAAGACGACCGTCTCCGAATCGCCGTCGCCCGGTGGCAGAGCCTCGCCGGTGATCTCGTCGCGCCTCACGCGGTCCCGGGCGGCCATCTCGAGGATCGTGCCCGGCCGCGGCCCAGCGTCCTCCCCGAGGACCACGAAGTCTCGATCGAAGCCTCTCGGACAGGGGTTGCGGCGCGTGGCCGAGCCTCTCGTAGATCTCGTCCGGCAGCAGGTTGCGGAATGCGTCCAGGTCGGCCAGGCCGATCTCGAGCTCGACCGTGACCTGGCCATCCTGGACGTAGTACTCGGCGATCGTCGAGGCCAGCATCGCCTGGGTGCGGACGAAGGCGTCGGCGTGAGCATTGGTCGCTCCGAAGGCGAGAACGAGAAGCACGATGCCTCGACTCCCGAGCGTCAGCCGCCCCGAGTGCCGCGGTCCTCGACGGAGTTTCTTCGTTCCTTCGTGCATCCTCGCTCCACCCTCCGGGCATCGTACGATCGATCGTGCACGAAGTCATGCGATCCCCTAGGATCGGTTCATGATGCAACTCGGGCTCGTGTCGTAGGAAGACGCCGTGATCGAAGTGCGCGACCTCGAGTTCGCCTACGACCGGAGCCCCTTCCGGTTGCGAGTGCCGCGCCTGGAGATCGCCGCCGCGGAGACGATCGCCGTGGTGGGGGTCAGCGGGAGCGGCAAAACGACGCTGCTCAATCTCGTGTCCGGCGTGCTGCCGGTGTCGAACGGCGAAGTCACGACTCACGACACCCGGCTCGCCGGCCTCGACGATCCGGCGCGCCGCCGCTTCCGGCTCCGGCACATCGGAATGGTCTTCCAGGAGTTCGAGCTCCTCCCGTACCTGAGTGCGCTCGACAACATCCTGCTGCCGTACCGCATCAGCCCGGCGCTGGAGTTCGGTGATTCAGTCCGGCAACGGGCGCGCGACCTCGCGGCCGAGATGGGGCTGGAAGCGCTGCTGAACCGAGACGTCCGGCGTCTCTCTCAGGGCGAGCGCCAGCGCGTGGCGGTGTGCCGCGCGCTCGTGACCGAGCCGCCGCTCCTCCTCTGCGACGAGCCGACCGGCAACCTCGACCCGGCGAACAAGGACCACGTGCTCGACATCCTGCTCGAGTCCGCGCGCCGGCGGGGAGCCACGCTCGTCACGGTCACGCACGACCACGACATCCTCGATCGCTTCGACCGCACGCTCACGATGAGCGACTTCCACGTGGAGGATGCGTAGTGAGCCGCGTCGCTTACATGGTCTGGGCGTATCTGATTCACCACAAACGGAAGAGCGTTCTGCTCGTGGCCGCGGCGGCGATCGTGCTTTACGTTCCGGCCGGGCTGGACGTCGTCGTCCGCCAGAGCGAGGAGGACCTCACGGCGCGCGCGGGAGCGACGCCGCTTCTCATCGGGGCGAAGGGCAGTCAGCTCGAGCTCGTGCTGAACTCGCTCTACCTGTCGTCGGAGCCTCCGAATCCCACGGCGTACCGCGAGCTGCGGCGCGCGCAGGAATCCGGGCTCGCGACCGCGGTACCGATGTACGTCCGGTTCCGCGCGGGCACCGTCCCCATCGTGGGGACGTCGTTCGACTACTTCGACCGTCGCGGCCTCTCGATCGGCAGTGGGCGGCTGCCGGCGATGCTGGGGGAATGCGTCGTCGGGGCTCCGGTGTGCTCGCCCCTTCCGCCTCCCCCGACGATCATGCGCTCTTCGTCGACGTGAAGACGGCCTGGGTCATCGAGGGACTCTCGCACGGTCACCAGGACCTGGCGAAACCGGAAGCGGCGAGCGGCGTCCTGAAGCGCGAGGACGACGTGATCGTCGCGAACGCCTCCGTCGTGCAGTACAACGAGATCACGCCCGACAACGTCGACAGCTTCCACTTTCACGGCGATCCCGGCGACTTCCCGATCACCGCGGTCATCGCCTTCCCTCACGACGACAAGAGCGACGCCCTCCTGCGCGGCCGTTACCTCTCGGAGGACGAGTCCGTGCAGGTCGTCCAGCCGATCGCGGTCGTGACGGATCTCCTCGACACGATCTTCACGGTACAGCGCTACGTCCTGGTCGGCGCTCTCATCACCGGCGTGTGCACGCTCGCCGTGATCGCGCTCGTCTTCCTGCTGTCGCTCCGGCTGCGCCAGCGCGAGATGGAGACGATGCACCGGATCGGAGGAAGCCGCGCGTACGTCGGCGCCATTCTGGCCGGGGAGATCGTCTTCGTCCTTGCGATCGGAAGTGGCCTCGCGGCCGCGTTGACGGCGGTCACGGCGTGGGCTGGCCCGGTGCTGCTGCGCGCAATCGTCGGCTCCTGAAGGAGAGAGAAATGAACCGCGCCATCATCGTCTTCCTCTCAGGCCTGGCCACCGGTTGCTCGCCCCGTGGCGAGTCTCCTCCCGCGAAGAAGATCGAGACCGATCGCCGCCCTGCCGTATACGCGGTGAACTACCCCCTCGCCTATTTTGCGGAGCGGATCGGCGGTGAGCACGTGGACGTGGTGTTCCCGGCGCCGGCGGACGTCGATCCGGCGTTCTGGCAGCCAGGCGTCGACGTGATCGGCGCGTACCAGCAGGCGGACGTGATCCTGCTCAACGGCGCCGGCTACGCAAAGTGGGTCAAAGTCGCTCTTCTCCCCGATTCGAAGCTCATCGTTACCTCTTCGGGCTTCGCCGAGGAATACCTCCCCGTCGAGAGCGCCGTAACCCACACTCACGGCCCCGGCGGCGAACACGCCCACGGCGACATCGCGTTCACGACGTGGCTCGACCCTGGGCTCGCAATCCGCCAGGCGAAGGCGATCGGCGACGCTTTGGCCGGCCGTTGGCCCGCCCATCGCGAGTCGTTCGCGCGCGACCTCGAAGCGCTCGAGAAAGACCTCCTGGAAGTGGACGGTGAGCTTGCGGCGATCGCGAGTTCGCGCCCCGGGACGCCGCTCGTCTTCTCGCATCCTGTCTACCAGTACCTGGCGCATCGCTACGACCTGAACGGCCGCAACGTGCACTGGGAGCCCCACACCGCCCCCAGCGCGCAGCAGTGGGAGGAGCTCGAACGGCTTCGGGTCGAGCACCCCGCCGCGTGGATGGTCTGGGAGGGCGAACCTCTGCCCGGTACCATCGCGAAGCTCGAGGAGATCGGCCTGGGGAGCATCGTCTTCGACCCCTGCGGGAACCGGCC
>JALGZO010000522.1 GCA_025774865.1 bacterium
GTACAGCTTCTGAAGCCGGAAGAATTCCCGGAGACCCTCGTGCTTGGCGAGGAGTTCCCCCGCGGGGAGGGTCCCGTTCTCGAAGGCCCGCTCGATTTCCCGGTATTCCTCACGCGTCACGAAAGTGGCAATCTTCCGAACGCTGCTCAAATAGCGTGATTTGACCTCGAGCCGCACCAGGTCGGCGTGTTCCGGGTCGTTCGAGTAGACTCGGGCCCGGAGCTTGTGTCGGACGGCCTCGCCGGCCAGCTTGCTGTGATACGCCATGTAGTCGGGAGTATCGAAGTAAAGACTGCGCACCGCGTAAGTACCGTCCGGCCCGGCATGGACGTCCGGCCTCATGAGCGCACTGAGGTCTCGGGCCAGGGCCGTACGCCGGGTACGGTCCACCAGGTACTTGACCTCCAGGCGTTTCGCCATCATGCCCTGGGCATCACGCATGCCGCTCCCCTCCCTGACTAGAGATCGAGGTGATTCTCGGGAGCGATCAGGGTCACGTCGCGAATGCCGCCGTTGTCACTGAACTCGCTGACGATCCGCTCTGGGGAGGCCCGACGGGCCAGCCGGACACTGTAGGTGTACTCGAATTCCCCGCCTGAGTTCACATCCGTGGCACCCCGGAGCTGCTTCCAGGAGATCATGTCTTGCGCGGCAGCGTTGATGTGACTCCAGGGCTCCTTCTCATCCGATCGGAAGACCAGTATGTAGTCGGCGGCGTTGATTCGGTCCGACCCGATCTTGGGCATCGCGATCGTGATCGAGGCAATGATCACGGTGCCGATCACGGCGAGCATCCACGCGTTGGCCCCGGCGCACAGCCCAATCGCGATCGCGAAGAACAGGAACGTCATGTCCTTGGTATCTTTGATGACGGTGCGAAACCGAATCACCGACAGCGAGCCCACCAGGCCGAGCGATAGCGCCACGTTGCTACCGATCGCCATCATGATCATCGCCACGATCGGGGACAGAAGCATCAGCGAGAGGAAGAACGACCGACTGTAGGCAACGCCACTATGGGTCTTCCGGTAGACGGTCGCCCAGATGAACGCCAGGGAAAAGGCGAGCAACAGGCTCAAGGCAGCCTGACCCGGCGTCAGATCCACCTTGAGGAGATTCGTTGGATTCATACGAGCTACCCCTTGCCATCACCCGGCGGGAGTTCAGGAGAGTTCATCGCGAGGCACGCCACCGATTCATTCGTCGGGGCGATCCCGCCCGCTCGAATGAGACGACTCCACTTACTGGTGATCTTGGATCGCGTTGCCGGTGGGCCGGTGGCGGACCGTCCGCCGATGCCTCTCGGAGTCTATTCCGCGTCTTAGAAGTATATGAGCTTGGTAGGAAAGAAAACAACCAGAGAGTGAGCATATCGTATCCCGATAGGTGCTCTGAACGTCGTTGTAATAATATTGCAAGATTTGGCAGTGACGGTGGAGCCCTAGGCAGGCATCCCGTAAATTGGGATATGGAGAGAGGCGGCCCGAGGTCGACCATCAAGACCCCGGGCCCTTTCGCTTTCCCAGAGCGCCTCGCTTGCGCCGGGCACCGTCTCGGTCAGTCCGCCGGGGCCTTCGTCCCCATCCCGTAGAAGTGCATCGTGTTCACCGGCTGGCCCTGCAGCTTGAGGTAGTAGAAGAGCTGCGCCTTGTGATTGGCGAGATGCCCGACCATGCCCAGCAACCGGTGTCCGAGGAACATCGGCGTGGGATCCCACGGCGCCGTAGTCTCCTCGTTCGCCAGGCGCTCCTCCCCCGCCTCGGTGATCACTCGCAGCGCCAGTTCCTTGTCTTCGGCAAAACGCGACTTCACGTCGGCCACGCTCGTGGCGGTCGGCATCTTCTCGGCCGCTGGAAGCATCTCGTCGGCGGGCAGGCTTTCGGGCGACACGCCCTCCGGGAACCCCCAGTCGCCCGTCACGAATCCGCGGACGGTACCGCCGCACGCGCTCGTCAGGTGCTGGAGGAGCTGCCCCATCGTCATCCAGTTCGATCCGGATGGGGGCTTCCAGTCCAGCTGGCTCTCGTCGACGAAGCCCAGCAATCCGTCGACGGTGGCGTAAGTGGTGTCGATCTCCGACTTCAACAACTCCGTCCAGCGCACAGCAATACTCCCGGTAGAGGATTTGATTCGGGGGAGCCGGAGTGTACCAGACGCTGGCGCCGCGCCGCCCTCGCGTCAGTCCCCGCTCGCCTCGCCGGACGCGAGACCTCCCAGCACCTCGCGGGCCCGGCGCGCCTCGGCCGACGTCGGGCGTTCGCGCAGGAAGTCGAGCAGGGCCGACCGCGCTTCCTCGATCCGGTCGAGCCGCGTCAGAACGATCGCGCGGTTCACGAACGCGGCATCGAGGGACGGATCGAGGCGGGCCGCGGCCTCGATCTCGGCCAGCGCAGCCTCCGACTCACCGGTCACGTCGAGGAGCACCCCGTGCTCGTTGCGGAGCGCCGCATCGTTCGGGGCCGCGACGATCAACCGCTCCACGATCCCCCTCGCCTCGACCACCCGCCCCGCTCGCCGCAAGAGTTGAGCTTGTGCGAACCGCGCGGGGTAGAGCGACGGCTCCACCGCGAGCGCCCGCTTGATCCACCGGAGCGCGCGCACCGGCTCGCCACGGTCGTGTTCGGCCTCGGCTACCAGAACATAGGACATCGGCCAGACATCCCGCGGGATCCCGTACGGATTCGCGCGGAGCAGGAACCCGAGACCGACCGCCGCTGCGACGACGACCGCCGCCGCCCGCCAGCGACCACCCCGGATCCACTCGGCGGCCATGGTGGCCGCCCCCGCCCCGGCCACGATCAACAACGGCGCTGCCGGGATCCGGAAGCGAGCGTTCACGAAGAAGACGATGTTCACCACCCAGACCGTCGCGACGACTCCCGCTACGAACACGAGCCCCGGCGTCCGGCGCGCGAGCCAAAGCCCCACGATCCCGAGCGGTGCCCACATCCACCACCCCGGCGCCCACCTCATCACCGGCACCGTCTCCACGAAAAGGGCCGGATCGTGGTTGTTCGGAATCTCGCGATCACCCCAGAAGAGGAGCGCTTTCTTCACGAGCAGTCCGAACCAGCGGCTCGGGTCGGCCGCGATTTCGTCGAACGTTCGAGCCCGGTAGTGCCGCGACACTTCGGAAGGCCTCAGCTCTCTCTCCTCTCGCGCCTCCGCCTGACGCGTGGCCGCCTCCAGCATTCCGTAGCCGAGCGCAGTGGGAGCGTCCGGAAACGTCGCGGCGACGCCGTCGGCTCTCGTGCCGTTCCCGAGGTAAAAATTGAGCCCCCCCTGCGACGCGACGAACACGGCGTCACCCACCGCCACATTGCGAACGGTGAGCAGAACGGGGAGAGTCAGAATGACAGAGATCGCCAGGACTGCCTCTCGGGCCCGCCGCCGCATCACCAGGAATCCCGGCAGGAGCATCGCCCCCAGCAAGAGCGGTGGCCGCACGATTCCGATGACGCTCCAGAGAGCCGCGGCCAGGACCAGGCGGCCGCGGCCGCCGGTTTCGAGCGCCGCCATCGATGTGATCACCGCCGCCACCGTCAGCGGCACCGCGAGCACCGGCACGAGCAGCTGCCCGTCGAAGAAGGGGAACATCGGGTAGAGCGCCGCGCCCAGCCCGGCCAGCCAGGCGGCGGCCACGCCGTACAGGCGGCCGGCGAGCCCGGCCACGAGCACCGGTGTCACCGCACCCAGCCCGAGCTGAAGCGCTGCGACCCGCGCGGGATCATCGCCGGCCAGCGCGAGCATCATGGCCAGAGCCGCCACATAGCCGGGCGCCCGGAAGAACGGCTCGTCACCCGGCCAGGTCCCGGCCAGGAGTCCGCGCGCCCATTCCAGGTGCGCCGCTCCGTCGAGCACGGGGAGCAAGAGCGCCGGCTCGGCCGCGACCTGCGAGAACCAGAGCAGTCGGTACGCGAGCGCGACCGCCGCCGTGACCGCGAGTGGGATTCCCATCGCCGAGTTCATCATCGAGGATTCTAGCCGGATCCTGCCGACTCGGCTCCTCTTCCGATCTCCCGTCCCCGGTGCTAGAGTGTAGGCTGACGTTCGGAGGTACAGCGAGACGACCGTCCCAGCTTCCTCAAGGTCCTCCCTGGAGGATGAGCCATGCTGGTCTCGCGCTTTGGAGCCGTCCTCTCCCTGTGCTTGGTTCTTCTTCTTCTCACGTCCCCTGGACTCGCCGAGCAATCGGCCCGCTCCGACTCCGACATCATCTGGGTTCGCGTCCACCTGCCCGGCCAATCTCCCTGTCCCGCCGCCAGTGCGTCCGGCTCCGGTCAGACCGAGGAGCACGTGTGGTGCTTCGAGGGATCAAACGGTGACAGCACGTGGCCGGCCGTTCCCGGAGCGGGCTGGACCCACTGGGCCGACCCGTCCGCGCCCCCCTACGACGGGTGGCAGCTCATCTACGATCCCGTCTACGCCGGCGAGGGAAACACGTGCACCTTCACCGACGACTGGCTCTGGTCCGCGAAGGAGAGTCCGATCCCTTCCTGGGCGAACGGCTTTCACTTCGCTCTCGTCTCGCCGTCGATCCCGGTCACCGGCTGGACGGGTGGACTCGTCCAGTACGACTCTTTCCAGAACGAAAACGGTCGGCTGGACTACCCGAACACCGTCGTCCGCGCGTACGACGCGGGCTCCGGGTGGTCCGCGTGGAACGACTTCGACGGCTTCCTGACGGGCGGCGGCGGCTACTGGATCATCGACAAGACGGAGTATTTTACAGGTCTCCTGGGGCCTGACGTCGACTCGATCCAGGTCGCGTGGGAGCTCATCGACATGAGCACGCCCGGATCCAGCAGCTGGGGTAAGCACGGCGGTGTCAGGTACTTCGTCGACAACGTGTCCTTCGGTCGCTTCGACGGCACCGTGACGACGTTCGTCGCTCGAGTCATCGACGTCTTCACCGACACGTTCTCGCTCTCGGATCCGGCACACACGCCCTTCCTCGAGAACGATGAACAGGGGGACTGGATCGGCGTTGGCGGCGCGCGCGCGTTCGCGGAAGACGAGTCTCTCACTGTGGACGTTCACGACCCGGACGGTGTGACCGCCGCCAACGTGCTTCTCCGATGGAGCACGGATGGAGGCGGCGTCTGGCGTTCGAAGGCGATGGACCTGTCGCTGCCCGACCCCACGTCGGTCACTGACGAAGGCACCTACCGCGCGGTCATCGGAGCCGACGACGGTGGCGTCGAGGACATGACTCCGCCGAGCGACGGGCTGATTTGGGCCGCCGGCACCCTCGTCGATTACTACATGGAGGTCACGGACGACCACGCCAACGTCTGCACGTTTCCTGACGGTGCCCCCGACGAGACGCATCAGTTCCGGGTCCTACCGTTCGGCAACACCTCGCCGGCGCAAAACCACGAAACCTATCTCGTCGTAGAAGACAATCCGTTCTTCGCGCTCGACGTCGAGAACTCGTCCGGGTTCGATCCTGCCGGCGGAATGGGATCCGGTACGTACGAGCAGCCCGCCTTCGTGAAGTCGACCGAGCTCGTGCGGGACGCGCTCGACGCGCTGGGTCTCATGTACGACCGGTACGTCGTCCAGGGCTCGGGCTCCAGCGTCGAGACGGAGCCGCGCGGCTTCGCCGATCCCGACAAGGGGCTCGGCGGAATCATGGACGAGTCCGGGAATCCCAATTACGACGGTTTGATCTGGGTGACCTACGGCGGCGTTGCCGCACCGTTCTCCTCCGAGAGCCGGCTGAACCTGGCCGCGTTCCTGGACGGCGGGGGCCACCTGATCGCCACCGGGGACGATATCGCCTGGCAGCTCGGGGCCAGCGGGCACGCGGCCGACCCGACGTTCCTCGCGACCTACCTCGGAACGGAAATGGCGAGCCCGGACGACTTCTCCACGGAAAACCGCATCCTGAACACCGCCGGGGGGGCGGCCGGGCCGATGGACGGTGTCGTGCTCGGCCTCTACGGGGAGTGTCCGGCGCCGCGGGGCTTCGACCGGCTGACCCTCGCCGGCCCGATCTCGGGATCGTCCGCCTCCGTGCTGATGGAGTACGCGAACGGCGGCGCGGGGGACGACGGGAGACCTTCCGTCATCCTCAACGAGCGGACCGCGAACGGAGGGCGCGCTTTGCTCACCGCCTTCGACGCCGGCGCTCTCCTATCACTCGACGCGAGAGCCTGTCTTCTCGGGTCGGTGCTCGACACCTTCGGGCTGACCATCCCGAATCCCGCCGCGTGCACGAACAACGGCGTGGGAGTACCGCCCCGGGGGCCGCAGCCGGGTTTCTGGCTGAGCGCCAGCGAGCCGAACCCGTTCCGCCATCACACGTCGGTCCACTTTGCGGTGCCTCGATCGCTTCCCGTCACGCTCGCGGTGTACGACGTGCTCGGCCGGAGGATCCGCACGATCGTCAACGAGCCGCTGCCCGCCGGTCCGCACGTCCGCGCGTGGAACGGGCGATCCGAGTCCGGTCAGATAGCGGCGAGCGGGATCTACTTTGTCCGAATGGAGGCCGGCGAATTCCGCGAGTCACG
>JALGZO010000523.1 GCA_025774865.1 bacterium
CTCGGGAGCTCGTTCCGGCTTCGCGAGACGAAGATGACGCTCTCCCCCAGATCCGGCAATCGACCGCACGAACGTGTGAAGACGGGGTCCCAGGGGAGGAACGACTCGGCGTCCCGGCCCCAGTCGTGCACGATTGCGAACGCGAGGCCGTAGTCGTCGCTGCACACGCGGGGCGGCGGCCCCGTGCGGTCAGGGCGCGGGAGATCCAGCTCGCAAGATCTGAACTCGGCGAAGCGATCGCTCCAGCGCCGAGTAGACGATACTCCGACCTCCCGCTCGCCCAGGTGGTCGGCGTAGGAGTCGTCGAGCGCGGTCAGGATTCGATTCGACGAGAGTGCGCTCGACTCCCGCAGGACATCGGGACGCAGGCAGAACACGCCTGCCGCGATCGAGAGCACGATGGATGTCGTGGCGGCCATCACCAGCGGGCGGAGCCGGCGCGAGAGAGAAGCGGCTCCTGCCGGAACGAGCAGGGCGAGCGGCGCCAGAAACCAGTTCCCCTTCGCCTGCCCGAAGAACCCGAACGTAGCGTGCAGCGCGAGAATCAGGCCCGCGATTCCGGCCACGGCGACAGTGGCGCTCGCGGCGGAGCGGATGGAGCGAGCGCCGCCCAGGGCCGCCAGATAGAGGAGCGCCGGCCCTCCGAAAACCGCCGTCTCGAGCGCGGTGATCGCCAAGCGACGGGAAGGGGAGGTCGCTTCGGCAAAGCGGCCGAACTCCCGGAGCCCGGAGAGGATGTGCTGGTCGCGTGAGACAATGAGCAGCGTCCCGGTCGCGGCGAGCACGGCGAGTGCCCCGACGGCCGCGCGCGGGCTCTCCCGACGGTGCCTCCAGGCCACGACTGCCGCGACCGGCAGGAGGATCGCTCCCGTCAGCTTGGTCAGGGCCACCAGACCCGCGGCCACCGCCGCGGCCAGGAGAGGCCCGGTCTTTCGGCAATCCTCCGCTCCGAGGAGTGCCGCCATCCGATCCGCGAAGAGAAGGAGAAAGAGGCACAGGAATGCATCCGGGTGAGCGATTGTCCCCACGTAGTTCTGCCAGGGGGCCGCCGCGAACGCGACACCCGCCCAGCGGGCCGCGCGCGGCGTGGCGCCGAGCCGAATCGCCAGGCGAATGACCAGCAGAGTGGCTCCGATCGCCGCCAGAGCCCCCGGCAGGCGGAGCCCCAGGGACCCGTCGCCGAACAGGAACGTCGATATCCGCAGCGCTCCCACCGTGACGAGCGAGTAGCTGGCATCGAGCCCGTGCCAGGCCCAATACCAGTACGCGAGCTCGTCCCGCCCGGGTGCGAGCCGGGAAGCCACGAAGAGACGCAGGCAGACCAGCGTCAGGAGAATCCAGGATTCGCCCGCTCTGACGAGTGTCCGCAGGGTCGCCCCTCCACGCTGCGGGCTCGCAGCCGTCCAATGTCGCATCATACCTGCCGCATCTCGATCTCGGGGAGTCAGGTCCCGATCGGAGGATCGAGGGCTTGACGATCGGGTAAACATCGTTTACTCTGGATAAACGTTGTTTTCCCGAGAGGTCCCCCATGCCAGTTCCCACCGCAACGCGGACCGCGGCCACCCTCCATCAAATCGTCGAGGCGACTCGCGCGCTGCTGGGCCGGAACGACTACGCCTCCCTTTCGATGCGGAGCGTGGCGGCCGAGGCCGGCGTGACGGCCGGGGCGATCTACAAGCACTTCTCCAACAAGCGCCACCTCGTCGACCACGTCTGTCACTCCGCTCTGGAGGAGTTCGAGGCCGAGCTTTCCCGAGCGATTACCCCCCTTCCCCCCGGATCGTTCGACCGGGTGATCGCACTGGGTACCGCGTACATTCGCTTCGCCACGGAAAAGCCGGAGCAATTCAAGATCCTCTTCACGCCGATCAAACCCGAACCGACGAGACTCCGAGACCTTCCGGGTGAAGGCGGCTTTCGCCTGCTCCGGGAATGCGTCGCCGAGGCGATGGACAGCGGCGCAATTCGTAGAGGAGATCCCGATCTCGCCGCATTTCTTCTTTGGTCCCGCGTCCACGGCATCGTCACCGTCCTGATGGCCTGCGACTTCAGCGAGTCGCTCTCCGTACCCGCGACAGACCTCACACCTCTACGCCTCTTCGAGATGAGTCGTGATTTCCTGTGGAAGGGATTCGCGCCGCCTTCCGCGGCCGGTCTCGACAGCGTTGGTAAGAAACCTTGAACCGGTCCGGGACGGGGCGCGCCAACACGCCCGCGCTGTCCTGGCTGTTCTTGGCCGCGGCAGTCCCGCTCCTCTGCGTGGCAAACGGGCGATGGATCCTTCCCCTCGCGGGCTGGCTGGCGCCGACATTCCTTCTTCTATTCATCCAGTCACGTCCCCCTCTTGTCGGACTGGGTGTCGGCTTCCTCGCACAGTTCCTCGCGTTCTCGTTGAACTGGCAGGGCATGATTCCCGTGCCCGGCCTCTGGTACTACCTGGTGACCGGCACGTATGCGGTCGTTTACTTCGCTCCGTTCGCGATTCATCGTTGGCTCGCGCCTCGCCAATCCGCCGTGCGTTCGACTCTCGTCTTGCCCACGGCTTGGGTCGCGATCGAGTTGATTTTCCAGAGGTTTGCCAGCCCCTACGGGAGCTGGGCATCGCTCGCCTACACTCAGGTAGACCAACTACCACTTCTGCAACTGAGCACGGTGACCGGTATCGCCGGAATCCACTTCCTGATGCTGTGGTTCGCCGCCACCTGCTCCTTCGCATGGCAGAACCGCGGCCGGGCTGGGCTGCTCCTGCGGGTTGCGCGCGTCTATTCCGGTGTTCTCGTCGCCGTTTGGGTTTCCGGTGAGTTGCGAGTTCGCCTCGCTCCCCTCGACGTTGAATCAGTGCGAGTCGCCGGAATCACACCATCCGCGCGTCTCACATCCGATCTCAGGCAGTCGATGGCGAAGGTCCCACCCGCTGGCGCACGCCAGAACGCAGCCCGGGAGGCGCTGATCGGGATCGCGGACCAGATCAACGAGGACCTCCTGGAAAGAACCCGTACCGAAGCCCATGCGGGATCCGACCTGATCGTCTGGTCCGAGCACGCGGGCAGGGTCACGCCCCGTACCGAGACCCGACTGGTCCAGCAGGCTCAGGAGATCGCCGACGAGTTCGAAGTGATCATCGTGATGGGAATGGGTGTCTGGCGCCCTCGAGAGCAACCGTCGTTCGAGAACAAGGCCGTGATCATCTCGGCACACGGTGAGCAGGCTGGTACCTACTTCAAGGCGAAGCCCATCGTGGGACAGGAGACATCTTCCCTCGGGAGAGGCGATTCGAACGTGTGGATTCTGGAGTCGCCGCGCGCCCGCTTCGCAGTACTCATCTGCCACGACTTGGACTTCCCGGGCTTCGTTAGGCAGGCCGGCAGGGCAAACACCGTCGCGCTGTTGGCGCCCTCGGCAGACTGGGACGCCATCACCCCCCTCCACGCCCGGATGGCGATCCTGCGCGCGGTGGAGAACGGGTGTTCACTCGTGCGGCCCTGCGAGAACGGCCTCTCTCTTGCGGTCGATCCGCTCGGACGGATCCTCACCTCCCAACTGGACCACGGGCTTGATGGCAATGTAATGGTCGGCCACGTTCCGCTCTTTCGACTGCGCTCGGCCTATTCCCACATCGGGGACCTCTTCGCCTATCTGTGTGCCCTCGGCTTGATCGCGTTGGCGGCTTCCGGACGACGGACCAAGAGCACTCCGCGTGGACTCGACGAGGCGATTCCACGATGAGGCTCCGCGTCCGGTCTCTCTTCGTCTACGGATTCTTCGCATCCTGCCTCGTTCTGGGGACGTCGTCCGTGGTGACCGGTGCCGACAGCAAGCTGATTCGGTTCCAGATCAAGGACCAGTTCGACCGCGTCCACACAGAGGAGGCACTGAAGTCTCGTGTCGTTCTCGTCCTCTGCGGTGACCGCGAAGGCAGCCGGTATCAAGGACTTTGGGGGGACCGGATTCGGGACTCACTTCGCGTGAGAGATCGGCTCTCGAGTGTCCTGCTCCTCGACGTCGCGGATCTCCGCGGCGTTCCCTTCTTCATCAAGGGAAGCGTGAAGCGGAAGTTCCCGAGAGAGAAAGCAGCCTGGGTCCTTCTCGACTGGAAAGGGCGCTTCGCACAGGCATACTCATTCCAGGCGGACAGTTTGAACCTCGCACTATTCGACCAGACCGGCACGCTCGTTTACCAGGTCGGGGTCCAGGAACCGGACCCGGTCGAACTCGAAGTGCTCATGAGCCGGATCGCTCAGCTTCCGCGCGACTGATCGCGAGGTCCGCCCGCCCCGGGGGAAAGCAACCTCTTCCCCCATTCGCCCGTAACCTACCTATCTGTCCGGCGCCGTCGGTCCCGCAATAATGACTTCACTCGCGAGGCCGAGAGCCGTACCGTAGCTTCGATGAATCTCGCGGCCGGATGAGGAGGAGAAACCCGGACGATGAAGAAGAGGTACTACTGGATCGGCGCGGCGGTCGTGGTCGTGGGCGGCGTCGCGGGCGGACTGGCGATGAGGAGCGGTCGGGACGAGACCCCGACCGTGCAGACCGCCAGCGTGGAAAGGAAGAAGATCGTCCAGAAGGTCGCCGCGAACGGGAAGATCCAGCCCAAGACGCAGGTCAAGATCTCGGCCGACGTGAGCGCGAAGATCACGAAGCTCCCCATCGAGGAGGGACAGTGGGTGGAGCAGGGCGCGCTGCTGATCGAGCTGGACCGGGAGCGCTACCTCGCGATCGTCGAACAGGCCGAGGCCCGGGTTCGCTCCGCCCAGGCGAACGCGGACCTCGTGCGCGAGAATCTGAACCAGACTGAGAAGGAGTTCGTTCGGTCCCGGGAGCTGGTCGCACGCGACCTGGAGTCGCAGTCCGGGCTCGACGCCGTCCAGGCCGCCTACCAGGTGGAGGTGGCGCGCCACGCATCCTCGCTCGATCAGGTCGAGCAGGCCAGAGCTTCGCTGAAGCAGGCCCGCGACGATCTCTCCAAGACCGCGATCTACGCGCCCATGTCGGGTACCGTCAGCGACCTGAACAAGGAGCAAGGCGAGATCGCCATCGGCTCCCAGTTTCAGGAGGACGTGATTCTGGTGATCGCCGACCTCTCGGAGATGGAGGCCCAGGTCGACGTCGACGAGAACGACATCGTCTCCGTGGAGATCGGACAGCTCGCCGAGATCGAGGTCGACGCTCTTCAGGACCGGAAGCTGACGGGCACCGTGACCGAGATCGCGAACAGCGCCAACCTCTCCGCGCAGGGCACGAGCGGTCAGAAGACGGAGTTCGAGGTCACGCTCACGATCACCGATCCCACGGACGCCTTGCGCCCGGGGATGACGGCCAGCGCGAACATCCTCACGAAGACGAACGAGAACGCGCTGAGCGTGCCCATTCAGAGCGTGGCCGTCCGTACGGTAGATCAGCTCATGCAGGAGGGCGAGACGCGCGAGGATGCCGAGGCGCGCTACACGGCAGATGATGACGGCTTCGTCGAGATCGTCTTCTGCATCGAGGACGACCGGGCCGTCGCCAGGCAGGTGAAGACCGGGATCCAGAGCGACGACCTCATCGAGATCCTCGAGGGCCTCGAGGAAGGCGAGGAGATCGTGACCGGCAGTTACCGCGCGATCTCCAAGGATCTGGAGAACCGCGCCCCCGTGATCATCGACAACGACTCTTAGGCGGAAGCCCGTGAAACTGCTGATCGACCTCGGAGAGTCGTTCCGGATCGCTCTCGAGGCGATGAGCGCCAACAAGGTCCGGGGAGCGCTCACGACACTCGGTATCATCATCGGCATCGTCGCGGTGATCACCACGATGACGGCGGCCAACGGGCTGCAGAACACGTTTCGCCAGAGCTTCTCGTCGGTCGGCACGGACGTGCTCTACGTCTCGCGAATGCCCTGGGTCGTCATGAACGACTTCTTCCTCTTCCGGAACCGACCGCCAATCGAGCTCCGACAAGCCCGCGAGCTCGAGCAAAAGCTCCGCGGCAAGGGCATCGTCAATCCCACCATGGACGGTCGCCGGGACGTCAAGTTCCAGGCCAAGACCATCGAGGGTGTGACGATCATCGGCACGACCGAGAAGCAGATGCTCGTATCCAGCGCCAGCCCCGAGACGGGCCGGTTCCTGATGCCGTTCGACGTGACTCATCGCAAGGCCGTCTGCGTCGTGGGAACCGAAATACGCGACGGGCTGTTCGGCGACGCGGATCCCATTCACAAGACCCTCAAGATCGGACGCACCGAGTTTCGCGTCATCGGCGTCATGGAGAAGCAGGGCGGCCAAATGTTCGGCGGTCCGAACTTCGATCGCCAGATCTTCGTCCCGATCACGTCCTACGTGAAGGCGTTCGGCGGCCATCGCGGCCGGCAAGACGTGAACGTCGCGGTCAAGGCTCCGACGCAGGAGGCGATGAGTGATCTCGAGTTCGAGATCATCGGCGAGATGCGGAAGGTTCGCCGGCTGCGGCCCTCGGAGCCCGACGACTTCTCCATCAACCAGCTCGACACCCTGGTG
>JALGZO010000524.1 GCA_025774865.1 bacterium
ACCATCATCTGCGCGAGCTTTCGCTCGTCCGTGTCGCCCGACCGCACCGTCTTCACTTGCCGGCCGCGCCTCATCACGGTCACGCGGTCGGCGTGATCCACCACCTCCGAGAGCTTGTGCGTGATGAACAGAATGGACGCCCCGTCCTCGGGGAGCCGTGGGCCGGTCAGCAGCAACGCCCGCGCTTCGCTCGGCGCGAGCACCGCCGTCGGCTCATCGAGGATCAAGGTGCGCGCACCCCGGAGCAGCACCTTCAGAATCTCGAGCCGCTGCCGTTCCCCCACGGACAGGTCCTCGACGCGAGCATCCGCATCGAGCGCCAGCCCGAAACGCTCGGCCGTGTCGCGCACCGCATCGCGCGCTGCTTCGCGATCGAGGAATATCCCGGCGCGACGTGGCTCGTCTCCGAGCATCGCGTTCTCGATCACGGTGAACGGGGGAATCAACATGAAATGCTGATGCACCATCCCCACACCTCGGGCCAAGGCCTCGCGCGGGCTCGATGGTGCGAACGGGCTCCCGCCGAGCGACATCGTGCCCGCATCGGGGACCGTGAGACCGTAGAGGATCCTCATGAGGGTGGACTTGCCCGCGCCGTTCTCGCCCGCGATCGCGTGCAACTCGCCGGCAGACGCTTCGAAGTCCACGCCGTCGACGGCGACGACGCCGGGGTAGGCCTTCGTGATTCCGAGCATCGAGACGGCGGGTGCCGTGCCCCCGTTCGGCGCCGCCTCGACGCTCACCGGCGGCCGGTTTCGAACGGCACGACGATTTCCCCCGCGACGATGGAATCTCGCAGGGCCGTGGTGCGCTCCCGCATTTCGCCCGTGAGCAGCATCTCGTTGTGCTCGTCGATCGAGAAGCCCACCCCGTCTTCGGCCAGACCGAACTCGACCAGTCCGCCCCGGAACTCGCCGGCCACTGCGTCGGCGATCACCGCGTAGAGTGCATTGTCGACGTGTTTGATCATCGAAGTCAGAACCGCCCCGGGAGCGACGCCGTTCTGGTTCGAGTCCACGCCGATCGCCAACTTGCCGCGCTCGCGTGCCGCCTCGATCACGCCGAGCCCCGTGACCCCGGCCGCGTGGAAGATCACGTCGGCGCCCTGCCCGATCTGGGAGAGCGCGATCTCCTTGCCGCGCACGGGGTCGGAGAACGCCTCCGGACGCACGCCCGCGTAACCGACGAGCACCGTCGCATCCGGCCGCACGTGACCGACCCCGGCCTTGTAGCCCGCCTCGAACTTGTGGATGAGCGGAACGTCCATGCCCCCGACGAACCCCACCGTACCCGTTGTCGACTTCATGGCCGCGAGGACACCCACGAGAAACGACCCCTCGTGCTCGCGAAACACGAGGGAGGCGACGTTGGCGACGCCGTCGAGATGACCGTCGACGAGGACGAAGGAGACGTCCGGAAAGTCGCCCGCGACCGTACGGATGGCGTCCGTGAAGAGGAAACCGACGCCGATCACCACGTCGTACCCGCGCGCCGCGAGCTTGCGCAGGCCGACCTCCCGGTCCGCTCCCTGCCCCGGCTCGAAGTCCGTCACCTGGATCTGGAAGTCCCTCGCGGCCCGCGCGGTTCCTTCCCACGCCGAGTCGTTGAAGGACTTGTCGCCCTTGCCGCCGATGTCGAATACGAGCCCCACCCGGAATTCGCGACCCGTCTCGGCCTTCTCCCCGCTGCGCTCGCCCCCACCACACGCCGCGAGGGAAAGCAGACAGAGGATACCGCTCCCCACCGTGGCGACCGCCCGCGTCCTCACGACACTGCACCCGGTCGGAGGCGAGGTACCTCCGGGGCCGCGCGCTCCCGCGCTCGTTGAGCTTGCTTCTCGGCCTCGCGAACGATCGCGGGCGCATCCATCCGAACGGCCTGTCCGCTCTCCACCAGCACCTCCCCCGACACGAGCACGTGGCGCACGTCGCCGGCCCGGCACGAGTACACGAGCGCGGTCAGCGGGTCCGCGACCGGGGTCGCGTGCGGGGTGTGGAGATCGACGGCAATGACGTCGGCATCCTTGCCGGGCTCCAGCCGACCGATCCGGTCATCCCAGCCGAGCGCCTCCGCCCCCCCGAGGGTCGCCATCGTGAGGACATCCGGCGCGGTCAACGAGCCCGGCCCCGACTTCAGCTGCGCGAGCCGCGCCGCCGCCCGCATTTCGGCGAAACCGTCGAGCCCGTTGTTGGCGGGCGCTCCGTCACACCCGATCGACACGTGCACTCCCGCGTCGCGGAGACGCCCCACCTCGCAGATCCCCGAGCCGAGCTTCAAGTTCGTGTGCGGGCAATGCAGTGCGCGTGACCCGCTCGTCGCGAGGCATTCCACCTCGCGGTCCGAGAGCCATACGCAGTGGGCGAGCAGCGTCCGCGGCCCGAGAAAACCGACGTCTTCGAAGTACTCGATGTTGCGGCGCCCCTTGAGCCGTTCCACGACATCGGTCTCGTTGGAGTTCTCCGACGCGTGCGTGTGCAGGAGGTATCGATCCTTCGCCAAGGACACGACCTCTCGAAAGAGAATGTCCGAGCACGAGAGCACGAACCGCGGCGCGAACGCATAACGCAACCGTCCGTCGGCGGCCCCGTCCCAACGCTCCGCCAGGTCGAAGCTCTCGCGCAGCGAGTCGAGCGTCGTCTCGAGAAGGCCGACGGGCACTCCCTCGCCCTCGTCCATCATCGCCTTCCCGCTCGCCGCCCGCAGGCCGGTTCGCTCGAGCGTCTCGAACACGACACCGTGGTGGTGGGTCGTTCCCATGTCGAGAATGGTCGTGGTACCGCCGAGGAGGAGCTCGAGGATCGAAAGCTCGACGGACGCGCGCAAACTGTCGGGATCGTGCGCGGCTTCCAGCGGCCAGATACACTCGCGGAGCCACGGCAGAAGGGACCGGTCCTCGGCGAGGCCGCGAAACAACGTCTGGCAGAGATGCACGTGCGTCTGCACGAGACCGGGCATCAGCGTGAGCCCGGAGGCATCCACGACCCGCGCCCCGGGTGCCCTCGCGGCGAGGTCGCCGCCGACCGCCTGGATCGACCCGTCGCGGATCAGGAGGTCGCCCGAGGCCTCTTCCCAGGCGGGACCTCCCAGCAGAATGCGTTCCGCTCCCGTCAGGAGCACGACGCTCATTCCCGCTCCGGCTCCTGTTCGTGGTCGATGATCCGCGGATGGATGTGGGTCCCGGCTCGGCCTTCGACGGCGGCGAGAAGCTTCTGCGGCGACGTGATAATCGCTTCCTCCCCGCCGTGCCCTACGAAATCGATCGCGGCCTCGATCTTCGGCCCCATGCTCCCACTCGGAAACTGACCTTCACGCAGGTAGCCGGCGGCTTCCGCCGCCGACATCTCGGGAAGGCCCCGCTGCGTCGGCTGGCCGAAATCGAGCGAAACCCGATCGACGCTGGTCAGCGCGATCAGTCGCCGGGCGCGGAGCTGCTTGGCGAGCACGGCGGCGGCACGATCCTTGTCGATGACCGCCTCGACGCCGCGGAGCTTCCCTTCGCGTCTCACCACCGGCACACCGCCGCCGCCCGCCGCGATGACGACCATACCCGACGCGACGAGACTGCGGACCGCGTCCCACTCCACGATCTCGACCGGTCGCGGCGAGGGGACCACGCGCCGCCAGCCGCGCCCCGCATCGTCCACGAGCGCCCACCCCTTGGAGCGCTCGAGGTAGAGTGCCTCCTCGCGCGAGTAGAACTGGCCGATGGGCTTCGTCGGTTTGGCGAAGGCCGGATCTTCTTCGTCGACGACGCACTGCGTCACGATCGAGACGACCCGGCAGCGAATCCCGCGCGCGCTCAGCGAATTGTCCAGAACCTGCTGAAGCAGGTAGCCGATGCCCCCCTGCGAGTCGGCGCCGCAAACGTCCAGCGGCATCGGCGGAATCTGGTCTCGGGCGGCCTCGTTCCGGATGAGGATGTTCCCGACGATCGGCCCGTTCCCGTGGGAGAGCACTACTTCTTCGTTCGCGTGGGCGATGAGCTCGGCGACCCCCTCCATCGCCCGGGACGCGATGAGGAACTGCTCCTCGAACGTACCCGTGCCCCGTTCGGGTAGCAGGGCGTTCCCGCCAAGCGTGATGACATTCATCGAAAGGGAATCACGCTGCTCCCGATTCGGCGACGAACGCTTCCACCAGTCCGCCCTGGCGGTTGTCACCGACGGCCACGCGACGAATCCGCGAACCGCACCGCTCGAGGATCGAGTTTGCCAAGCGATTCGCCGATTTGTGATCGCGACCCAGCGGGGCCTTGTTTACGTAGACCAGCAATTCGATGTCGCCAGGGATCTTGCTGAGCAATCCTCGCGGATGGGTGAGTAGATCGACGACGCGGTCGGCGGTGAGCTTCTCGCCCCACGCTACTCCGAGAAGATCCTGAATCACTTCCGGACGGTGGCAGTGATCGGTGTTCACGTGGGTCTCGATGCCGTCCGCCCCGATCACGACGACGCAGTGCGTCGCGCAAAGCGGCACGACGGGCTCGCCGAGACGATGTCCCTTGATCGACCGCCCGCGACTTCCGTCGGCCTCGACAATGACGACGTCCCAGGTCAGCCTCGAGAGGAGCTCGCCGAGGTAGTCCGAAGGCAGACCGATCAGCTTGTTACGGATGATCGAGCGGCCCAAGAATGTCATCGGGGAGGACACATCACCCGAGGCGCCCCCCAGAAAATCGTCGATCCAGGTCCCGCCCCCCCGGTTGCCCCCGCGGTAGCTGCGCCAGGTCTGTCCGGTCGTGTCCATCTCGTCCCAGAGGAGCACGTCGCGTACGTCCGCGAGCTCCTCCAGCTTCATGCGTGCCGTCGTGGTGGCCAGCACCCGACGCCCTTCGCGAGCGGATTCGTGACAGAGGCGCACGAGAGTCGAGGTCTTCCCTCCGCCGCCCACGAGCGCGATTACCGAGCCCTTCCGGATCCCGAACGCCTCCGACAGCGTGAGAAAATCCTTCGTCACGATCACGAGACTCGCTGCAACACGTTCTCGATCATGCCGAGCGCCCTCTCGATGTTATCCAGCGAGTTCGCGTAGGAGAGTCTGAGGTACCCTTCACCCTGTGGCCCGAAGGACGTACCCGCGAGCGTCGCCACGCCGCCCTCGTCGAGGAGACGGTCCTGGAGCTCCTCCGATGTCATGCCGAGCTCGCTGATGTTGGGGAACACGTAGAACGCTCCCTTCGGCTTCAAACAGCGAAAACCCTCGATCGCGTTCAGACCGTCGACGATCCGATCTCGACGCCGCCGAAACTCGGACACCATCTCCGCCGGCCGGTCCTGGGGACCGCGCAGTGCTTCCACCCCGGCCATCTGCGTGAAGCTCGCCGTGCAAGAGTTCGAGTTCGTCATGAGACGCGACACGTGAGGCTCGAGATCCTTCGGCATGATCCCGTAACCGAGTCGCCAGCCCGTCATGGCGTAGCTCTTGGAGAACCCGTCCACGACGATCGTACGATCCAGCATGCCGGGGAACTGGGTGATCGACTCGAAGGCTTCCTCGTACACGATCTTCGAGTAGATCTCGTCCGCGAGCACCCAGAAGTCGTGCCGCTCGGCGAGCTCCGCGATCCCCCGGAGATCGTCATGGCTGAGCATCGAACCGCAGGGGTTGTGCGGCGAGTTGATGATCACCATCTTCGTCTTGTCGGTGATCCGCGCCTCGAGATCCGCGAGATCGAAGGTGAAGTCCCGGTCCTCGCGCAGCGGGAGAGGCACCGGCTTCGCCCCGAAGAAGTCGATGACCGATTGGTAGATCGGGAACCCGGGATCGGGGTAGATGACCTCTTCGCCCGGATTCACGCACGCGATGACCGAGTAGAAGAGGATCGGCTTCGCCCCCGGCGTGATCACCACGTTCTCGGGGCCGACGGAAACGCGGCGTTCCTTCGAGAAGGACTCTGCGATCGCCTCGCGGGCCGGCGGCAGCCCGGCCGAGGGCCCGTAGTGAGTGAAGCCTTCGCGCAGGGCGTCGGCGCCCGCCTCGACGATGTTGGGCGGGGTGTCGAAATCTGGCTCGCCGATCTCCAGATGAACGACTTCGCGGCCCCGGGCTTCCAACTTCTTGGCCCGGGCGAGGATCTCAAAGGCCGTCTCGGTACCGAGTCCGGCCATTCTTCGGGCAATGCGCTCCATGATCGCGTCCTCCAAGAGGGCGAGAAAGCGTTTCTCGGGCGGATTCCCCCCCACGCAAGATATCACTCGGCCAGATCCCTGCCTAGCAGACGGCTCCAGGCCCGACCGCCGGGTCCCGCCGCCCTCCCCCGGATTCCCGCCGAGCCGCCCCCACAGGCCCTCCCCGCCTACTTCCGGAGGTCGACGCTCACGAAGAGCTCCGGGTCGGCATCGCTCCTTCCTTCGACGTGCCCGGCGTTCCGCACGGATCGCACCCCGAGTCCGGCCCGGAGTCGGACGTTGTCGCGAGGGGCCCATGCGACGGATGGGGTCACCCGGAGCGTGGACTCGATCACCCCGGTGAGATGCAGTCCGCTCCACTGGTCGAACGTTTCT
>JALGZO010000525.1 GCA_025774865.1 bacterium
TCTCGCCGATCGGGGTCGAGTTGATCATCGGCCACACCTATGTCGTCTGGACCTGGAACGAACACTTCGCGAAATTCCGCGTCACCAGCATGCAGATTGATTCGCAGACCCTTCTTCCCACCGCGATCGTGATCGATTGGGCGTACCAGGTCGACGGTCAGAACCCGGAGCTGTCCCCGTTCTTCGTCGCACGGACGGCAGCCGGGAACAACGACAGGGAAGACTCATGATGACGAGAGTCGCCGTAGCTGCGGTCGCCTTGACCCTGCTTCCTGCCGCCGCACCCGCCACCGCCGTATCGGTGGATGTCCAGATCGTCGGGGGGCTGAGCTGGGATTCGGAGAGCTGGATCGAGTTCTGTCCGGACCGCGGAGCGTACGTCGCGCTCTACGCGACGTACTCGGACGGTTCCATGGTCCCGGTATTTCCGGCGGCGGCCGGTATGAGTCATTGGGTGAACGCATGGGAGACACGGGCGATCCCCGTGGTGGTGCCCATCGGCGTTTGCCTCACGGACGTGCACGCCGTTGCGTCAGCGGAGTGGTTCGATCCGACCGTGGGCTGGCTAGCGTCGGCTCCGGCCCGCGAGCATCGCGTCGTCCTCGCCGGAGCGTCTCACCCGCGGCGGCCAGCCTGGGGCTTCGTGGTGGGCTGGTCGGGGATTCGTTCTTACGGGCGCGGCGAAAAGAGAACCGGAGAAGCGGCGTACGCGTCGGCCTCCGGAACCGAGTCCTCGATCCGAAGTGGGGGTTCTGGGGAACCTCAATGACGGTCGAGGCGTTGAGAGAGTGGTGACGGCATTCATTTGGGGCGTGCCGGCCCACTGCTCTCGAGGGAGTGTTTGCTAGGTTAGCCGATTGGCGCCTAGCGAGAGCGTCGGGTGTCCGAGAATCGACCTGGAGAACAGGGGCTCTGGGAAGAGGACCGGGCACCGGCTCCCTCAACCGGGGGAGAGAGCCGGGCTCTCTCCCCCACTTTCTTTCCGGGCCGTCGTTTGACACCTTTTCCGGGCGGTCGATATACTGGTCGTCCGCTGTGCCCCACCGCGCGAATTCCTGACCACGGAAAGCGAGGACCCCATGCTCGGCCGTCGAACCCCGACCCTCCAGCGGCTCCTGGGATGGACCGCGCCGGTGCTCTTTCCCGGCGTCGCGCTCGCCGCGGAGCCCGGTGAGACGGGGCTCGCGTTTCTGAAGATCGGGGTGGGGGCGCGAGCCGCCGCCATGGGTGAGGCCTACGCCGCCGTCGCCCAGGATGCCACGGCCATCTACTGGAACCCGGCCGGCATCGCGAACGCCCCGGGCCCCGAGTTCCACGCGAGCCACAACGAGTGGATCTCCGATGTGCGCTACGAATACATCGCGGCCGTCCAGGGAAAGAAGGGTCAGGCGTTCGGCGCTCACCTCGGGTTGCTGCACATGGGCGAGCTGGAAGGGCGCGACAATGACGGCAACTTCACGGAGAGCTTTCGCGCTTACGACCTCACCGCCGGACTCACCTGGGCGCGTCGCTTGAGCCGCTCGTTCGAGCTCGGGGTCACGGGTAAGGTCCTCTACGAGAAGATCTTCGACTACAGTGCCACGGGCTGGGCCCTGGACGGTGGCGTCCGTTATCGGACCGGGCTGAAGGGGCTCACGATGGCCGCGACGGCGTCCAACCTCGGCCCGGAGATGAAATTCATCGACGAGGCGTTCCTCCTCCCGATCAACCTGCGTCTCGGCACGGCGTACCGGACGCGCAGCGTTCTGAAGGGTCTCATCCTCGCCGCGGACGTCAAGTTTCCGAACGACACCGGAGCGCGAGGTCACGTCGGCGCGGAGCTTCAGCTGCATGAGATCTTCGCGCTTCGCGGGGGCGCCAAGCTGGGATACGACGAAGAGCTCGGATCGGTCGGCTTCGGGATCAACTACCTCGACTTCGGATTCGACTACGCGTATACACCGTTTTCGGACACATCTGAGCTCGGCGACGCACACCGAGTCTCGGTGGCGTGGCAACCGAGGTGACACGCGAGCGAGGTCACTGCGCGTAACCCAGCGCGCGCAGGCGATCGACGTCCTTCTCGAGCACTCTCACGGCATCGTCGCGCTCGAACGTCTCGACGGAGTCGAACTCCGATATCGCGGCCTGCATCCGCTTCGCCGTTTCCGGCTCGACCCCGAGCAAATCCCGAGTCTCACCCGGGTCGGTCGCCAGATCGAACAGCTGCCAGGTCCCGGTCTCACGATCTTCGATCGTCTTCCACCTTCCGAGCACGAGCGAGCGCTGTCGCGAGAACTTTCGCCTCTCCGCCTCCCGAATCCTCTGCCCCTCGGCGTTCTGCTCCTGGGCGGGGCCGTGCCATTTGCGACGGACGTACTCGACCTCGGAGTAGAGCCCGCGCGGAGAGCGATCGCGGCCGAGAAGATCGCGTCCCGGACCTTCGCTCGTGACCGCTCCCGCGACCGAGGCGACGGTCGGGAAGATGTCGATCAGCGAAGCGGCGTCCTGGCGGATCTCCGGACTTGCTCCCGGGCCGGCGACGATCAGCGGAACACGAAGAACCTCCTGGTACATGTTCCGTGTGTGGCCCAGCCAACCGTGTTCGAGGAACTCCTCTCCGTGATCGGAGGTCACGAGGATGACGGTGTCGTGAGCGCGGCCCGACTCGTGCAGGTACCGTCGGAGCTTGCGAAGCGAGTGGTCGAGGTAGCGGACTTCGCTGGCGTAGAGCCGTCGCAGGAAGGCGATGTCCGCGGGGCGAAGCTCGTCGCCCCGCGCGCGAAGGTCGTGAATCGACATCCCTGACTCGAGCTCGCCGTCGTAGGACACGCCGGGAGCGAAGAGTTCGCGATTCAGATACTCATAATGCGGGTCCATGAAGTGAAGGAACAGAAAGAACGGATCGCCGGTCTCTTCCAGCCACCGGATACCCGAATCGATCACGGCATCCGAGCTCGACTGCTCGGCCCCACCGATCGCGTCGATGTCGTAGTGGCGGAAGCCACGGTCGAACCCGAAGTCGCCCCGGAGGTAGAAATTGCTCACCACGCCGCCGGTCGCGTAGCCCTCGTCGCGAAGGACCTCGGCGAGGTGAGGAGCGTCGCGCGGCAGAGGATTGCGGACCCGATCGAACCCGAGGGCGGACGGATACCGGCCCGAGATGAGCGCCGCCATCGCGGGCAACGTCCAGGGAGCCTGCGACACGCACGTCCGGAACAGCACCCCCCGAGCGCCCATCGCGTCGAGGTTCGGGGTGGAGCCGTCGACGGCTCCGTAGCACCCCAGCGCGTCCGCTCGCAAGGTGTCGATAACGATCACGATGACGTTGACGCCGTCCCCGCGCCCGCCGCAGGACAGGAGGAGCAATGGCAATAGGACGGCGGCCGAGCGGAGTCTCGGCTCAGTCCGCGTGCCCGCCGACGACAGTTCCCTCGGCGCTGCCCACTTCGACCAGCTCACCGCCACTCCAATCCTCCCAGTGAAACTCACCACCCTCGAGCCGGAGCGCACAGAACAGCTTCATCCAGTCTCCGAGAATGAACAGCGTCCCCCCGACCGGGCGTCTCTCTTGATGTCGGGCGTGCAGGTGTCCCATGAGGAAAGCATCGTGCCCCTCGAGCAGCTTGTCGTCCACGAAGCGGATGAGCGGGGGGTCCACGGCGAACTGGCGCTTCGTGAGAAATCGACGGCTGAACCTGGAAAGTCGCCAGCCGAGCGCGTACGCGAGATCGGGATGAACGACCCGCAGGCAACGAATCAACCAGCGATTCCGTAGCAGACTCTTGAGGAGGAGGTAACCGCGATCGGTGTCGGAAGCGAGACCGTCTCCGTGGGCCAGGTACGCGCGGACACCTTGGTGCTCGACGGAGAAAGCGTCGGTGCGAAGAGTCATTCCAGCCAGTTCACGGAAGACCGGCCCGCCCCACCAGTCATGGTTTCCGCCCAGCATCGTGACCGGCACGCCCCGATCGACGAGCCGCCGGATCTCCGCCAGAATCGAAGCGTGCCGCCAGGGCATCACATGGGTGTACTCGAACCAGAAGTCGAAGAGATCCCCCAGGATGTAGAGGCGCTCAGCCGATCGGTCGCCGGCGTGACGGAGGAACGGGACCAGACGGGCCAGGCGGGCCTCGTCCTCTCTCGGATCGGCGGAGGATCCGAGATGGGCATCGGAGATGAAGTAGACTGGTCGGGGCATTCGACTCTCCATGGAGAGACGGAGGAGCTTAGCGACGGCCTCTCGCGACCGCAACTTTTGACGGGACGAGGGGTTTTTGGAGCGAGATGATGCAGCGTGGGCCCGGATCCAGCGCGCCCGAGGAACCGAGGGAGGCGGGCGCCTCCCGGGAGGAAGGACACATGAACATCCCCGTGAGACGATTCGCGAAGGCCGGGTTCCTGGTGGGCTCGGGGCTTCTGGCGGGCCTCGTGCTCTCCGTACAGCTCGACTTCCAGGGTGCGGTCGCCACGGAGAACGAGGTTTCCGCCGACACACGGACCGCCGTGGTGCCCACCGACCTCGAAAGCCCGTTCGTCGCTGTGGCGCAGCGGGTCGTACCCGGGGTGGTGGCGATCAGCACGCGCGGATCCAGTGAGGGCGGAGACCAGCGCACCTTCCATCCGTGGGGCGACATGTTCGAGGATCTCTTTCCGAACAATCCCCGGCAGGACCGCCCGGCGCCCCGCCGGCGGCGCCCGGAGGGCTCGGGGTCCGGGTTCTTCATGGATCGCGAGGGGTACATCCTGACGAACAACCACGTCATCGCCAGAGCCGAGGAGGTCCTCGTCACGCTCTCCGATGGGTCCGAGCTGCGAGCCGAGGTCATCGGCCAGGATCCGGCCACCGACGTGGCGGTCGTGAAAGTGGACCCGGCGGACCACGACGGTGCGCTTCCGACCCTCGGCTTCGGTGACTCCGAGGAAATCCGCGTCGGGGACTGGGCGATCGCGATCGGGAACCCCTTCGGCCAGCTTGCGGGGACGCTCACGGTGGGCGTGGTGAGCGCGAAGGGTCGCTCGGACCTGAACATCATGGGCGGGAGCCCCGCGTACCAGAATTTCATTCAGACGGACGCGTCCATCAACTTCGGGAATTCGGGAGGGCCTCTCGTCAACATCCGGGGTGAGGTGGTCGGCATGAACACGGCGATCAACGCGGCCGGCCAGGGGATCGGATTTGCGATTCCTATCAATCTGGCGAGAAGAATTGCCGATGATCTGATTGATAACGGGAAGGTCGTTCGCGGCTACCTCGGGATTTTTCCACAGGAGCTCACTCCGGAACTCGCGGAGAGCATGGATGTTCCGGGAACCAAGGGTGTCCTGATCGGGGACGTTCTGGCAGATACGCCGGCGGAGAAGGGTGGTCTCCACACCGGAGACATCATCACGAAGCTCAACGGCGACTCCGTGTCGGACGTGAACGAGTTTCGGATGCACGTCGCGGATCAGCGAGTGGGGGAAGAGATTCGCCTCGAGATCTTCCGCGACGGTAAGAAAAAGAGACTCGACATCGTTCTCGAGGAACGGCCGGACACGATCGTCGCGTCCAGCGGCGGAGGTCGGGAAGAGAACTGGTCCGGGCTGACCGTCGAGAATCTCGACTCGCCGCGAGCACAACGGCACTCCGATATCGGGGAGACCGAAGGTGTGCTGGTCGTGGACGTCGAGCCCGACAGTCCCGCTGATGCCGCGGGGATCCGCCCCGGCGACATCATCAAAGAGATCGGGAACCTGGAGATCGCCGACACGAGCGACTACACCGGGGCGGTCAAGAAGTACGAGGAGAAGAAGGCGGTCGCGATCCTGCTGAAGCGCGGAACCCAGACGCTGTACGTGGGAGTAAGACCGTAGTGCCCCGTAGTGAGGTGAGCGGTCATGGCGAGAAGCGCGCTGGCGTATGCCGAGAGCGACGACCTCTCTCTGGATATCTACCTGAAGGAGATCCGGAGGAAGGGACTTCTGACGCCCGCTCAGGAAGTGGGGCTGGCGCGGAGAATCAAGCGAGGTGATCGCGGCGCCCTGGACGATCTCGTGCAGGGGAATCTCCGGTTCGTCGTGAGCGTGGCTCGTCGGTACACCGGGCGAGGCCTGTCGCTGGCCGATCTCATCAACGAAGGCAACCTGGGTCTCATCAAGGCGGCGGAGCGCTTCGACGAGACGCGCGGCTACCGCTTCATCTCCTACGCGATTTGGTGGATCCGGCAGTCGATCCTGCAGGCGCTCTCCGAGCAGACGCGCGTCGTGCGTATCCCCATCAACCGGGCCGGCAAGGCGACGAAGATCGCGAAGGCGACCCAGGCGCTCGAGCAGGAGTACGGCCGTCTCCCGACGACGGAGGAGATCGCGGCGAAGCTGAAGATTCCCGAGACAGAGGTGTTGCAGCACCAGGCGTTCATCTTCCGTTCGATCTCGCTGGACGCGCCCGCGTCCGAGGAGGGCGAGACGACGCTCGGCAGTCTTCTCACGGACGACGGAGCGTCGGCACCGGACCAGCGGGTGGTCGACCTCGACCTCGCCC
>JALGZO010000526.1 GCA_025774865.1 bacterium
AGTTGATCCGCTCTCGGTGAAACGGGATGTTCCATTTCTCTGCCTGGTGTTCGGCGAAATCGGCGCAAGCCGACGAGTCGTCCCGGAGGTCGTGGTCGAGATGGGCGGCTTCGACGCGAATCCCCAGCTCGTCGGCGAGCTCGAGCAGCACCGCGCAGAGCGCCATGGAGTCGGGACCGCCGGACAGACCCACGACGACGTTCGAACCGGGAGGAAAGAGCTCTTCGCGGCGAATGGTCTCGTGAACGGCGGTTCGAAAGTCGCTCGTCGGCGCCTCCTGGTCGCTACACACTCCGCCTCGATCCTAGGCCCCAGCCGGGGCGGAAGCAAGATTCCCGGGCGCACGGCCGGGCGACGTCGCCGGACCCCGACGGGCAGGGTCCCCCCGGCTTGCGCCCGCCTTCCGCCGGCGGGTACCCTGGATCCCCTGAGCTGATCCTCCGAGAGGCACCAGAATGGTATGGCGTTCGGCCGCCCTACGGAATCTCTGCATCGTGCTCGGCATTTGGGGAGCGGTCGACGGTCGCGAGGAAGCCCTCGCCGCGTTCGAGGATCGGACCTCCGCCGCCGGCCTTCTCTGGTCCCGCTCGAGCTGGGGAGCCGCCCTCGTCGATCTGGATCGCGACGGCGATCTCGATCTGTATACCGGTCGACATCTTTACAGGGCTCGACTCTTCTGGAACGACGGGCAGGGCGTCTTCGACCCGGAACCGTTGATCGGGTCCAGTGATCGCCACGGGGTCGTGACCGTGCCGCTCGGCTCCGACGAGTTTCCCGACCTGCTCATCGTGCACGGAGCGGGGGAGCCGAACGAGCTCTATCGCAACGACGGACCCGGCGCGTTCTCCATCCTCGAGGGGGCCGGGGGAATCGACGATCCCTCGGGTCGTCCGCGAGCCGTCTCGGCCGCCGACTACGACGGCGACTTGCTCGTGGACGTCTGGATCGGGAAGGCACCCAGCGCGCCGAGTCCGAACTCCCTGTTCCGAGGCGACGGGTTCTATTCGTTCATCGACGTTGCGCCCTCGGTCGGGTTGGACGAGCCCGACGGCACGGTCGGCGGCATCTGGGGAGACTACGACGGCGACGGCGACCCCGATCTCTTCGTCGGTGGAGAAGAGTTTCCCCGCCCGTCCAAGCTCTATCGCAACAACGGAGGCTCGTTCGTGGACGTGACGTCGGTCTTCAGTCCGATCCCGCCCGTCGTGTCGGGCGCCGACTGGGGCGATTTCGACGACGACGGCGATCTCGACCTCGCCGTCTGCGCCGGCGAAGTCGGCATCTTCGACACGTTTACGGAGGGGGACACCCTCCGTTACTTCTTCAGCACGAACTACTCCGAAGACGGGGTCGACGGCCTCACGATCCCGTCGAGCGCCGATACGCTCTTCGCGCGAATGCGGATACGAGGAGTGTACGACTTCTCCAAGACCTTCCTCGGTCCGGATTCCGCATCGCCCATCGGCGCGTTTCCTTTGGCGCTCACCGACGAATACGTCGGCGCTCCGATCTTCGAACCCGGGGTCGACCAGGGCACGTGGATCTGGAGGCAGTTTCCGGGAGGCCCGTGGGAGCTGAGGTGCTCGACCCCCTTCGTCAACTTCGACAACTTCGACGGCAATTTCACGGAGTCCGCACCGATCGTAGGAGTGACGGCCCACGGACTCGAGGCGTCGGGCTTTCAGTCCGGTGGCCCACGGGTCTGGCGCAACGACGGCGAGTCCTTTGCGGAGGTCACGGGCGACCTCGGACTGCCGCCGGCCATGGTCAACCCCCGCCATGTTTCCTGGGTCGACTACGACAATGACGGCGATCTGGACCTTCACGTCGTCGACAAGGGGACGAGTGCGACGCCGAACGCTCCCGACGCGTTGTTTCGCAACGACGGTGCGGTGTTCGTCGATGTGACCGCGTCGGAGAACGTCGCCGGCGGCACCCTGGGAATGGGGGACGGCGCCGTGTGGGGGGACATCGACCGCGACGGGGACCTGGACGTGTTCATCGCGCAGGGAGGCGGACCGAGGGCCTTCGGAGGCGCGGCGCTCCTCTACCGTAACGACGGGACGTGGGGGGCGTCTCTCGGGCTCGATCTCGTCGGCCACGAATCGGGGCCGGCGGCGCTCGGGGCCAAGGTCACCGCTCATGTCGCGGGGCAGTCGCGGGTGCGGCGCAAGTCGGCGAACTCCTGGCGCGGGTTCGCCCAGTCCGGCGAGATCCATATCGGTCTCGGCGCGGCGACCAGCGCGGACTCGCTGGTCGTCGAGTGGCCGTCGGGGCTGGTCGACGTGCACCGTTCCGTCTCCGCCGGCTTCTACCGACTGGACGAGGGCCAAGGGGTACTCGACGCGGGAGTGGCCGTGCCCCGGGAATCGGTGGGTTGGCACATCGCGGCGATCCATCCTCAACCCGCTCGTCACCACCAGTCCATCGAGCTCTTCGTGGAGCAGCCGGTAGCGCTCGAAATCGCGGTTTACGATTTGGCCGGACGACTCGTGAGGAAATTGCACCGGGGTCCGGTCGTGTCGGGGCCGGTCGCGGTCGACTGGGACGGTCTCGACGCTCGGGGTCGGCGGGTCGCGCCGGGAGTCTACTTTCTCCGCGCCACGGACGGCCGCTCACTCGGCTCCGCCAAGAGCGTCTGGCTCCGCTGAGGTCGAAGCGGGGTTTCCGAATCCGGCCCGAGGGGGTGGTAGCGGTGCAGGGACTCGAACCCCGGACACGCGGATTATGATTCCGCTGCTCTAACCAACTGAGCTACACCGCCCCACGAAAATCGCGCGGGAGGAAGCTACGGAAGCGGCTCTCGGGTGTCAAGGAACCCGGGCCCCCGGTCGGGAGTATGCAACAAACGAAGGAGGAGCCACCATGTCAGGTGACTCCTCCTCGAGAAGGGTTCGCAGGGCTTGCAGTGCCGGATCGTGCTGGTGAACCCCTCGAAGGAGGGTGACCGCGCCACGGAGCCGTCTTTCCCGACCCGACTCTCCCGGGCCGTCCCAGTACCGGGGTCGGGGCTGCGGGGCGTCCGGACCGGACGCGGTCTCCTCCGAAGAAACGCGTTGCAATGTCGGGGATGGAAGGCAATTGCGTTTCGTGGGATCCACTTTCCTTACAGTTTTCGGGAACGTCAACTCGCCCCGCCGCCGGGCCGGACGAACTGACGACAGGCGCGCACGAGCGGCCTTTCGGTCACGTTTTCGCTCGGCTTCCCCGGTAGCCGGGTCCGATCCTGGCTGCTAGACTGTCCGGTCACTCTGGCCCACGGAGAGGAAAGTCGCGGTGCCAAGTTTCGTGCGAACGCGAAGAGGCATCGCCCGGTTCGGTCCCGCGATCGTGCCGGCTCTCCTCCTGGCGGCCTGCGACACGAATCAAGACAATCGGGTCGGCGTCGGCCTCATCCAGGACCTCGGTGACGAGAAGGCCGTGCGCGACACCACCTTCGCGCCGCCGGACACGACGACTGATTTCCATCTCACGAAACCGCCTCCGGGCACCGGCCTGTCGGCATCTTTGCTGATCGGGGCCCGGCCGGGCTATCTCTCCCGCAGCTTCCTGCAGTTCGACCCCGCTGGCCTGCCGGACTCCGGGACCGTGATCGACAGCGCGGCGGTGCATCTCGTCGCCCTGGAGGACAAACCGGACACTGATCCGGTGTTCACCATGACCGTGCATCGGGTGACGTCCGAATGGAGCGAACTGGATGTCGACCCCGACTCGATCCCCTCGTTCCTCGCCACCGCGAGCGACACGATCAGCTTCGACTCGTTCGCGAAGGACGACACGGCTTCGTTCGCCGTCTCCCTCGCCCAGTTCTGGGTCGATCGCCCGGACTCGAACTTCGGCCTGGTGTTGATTCCGGCGGACGGGATGGCCTCCTTTCTCGAGTTCAGCTCACAGGAGACGGTGACGCCGCCTCGGCTCTCCGTAGCCTGGGGCGCCGAGCCCCCGGTCGATGTCTTCGCGACGCAGGACACGTTCGTGCTCGAGGCGATCGAGGGGGAATTCGTGCCCCTCACGGGCCTGCCGGGACGAATGACGGTCGCCCGTGGTGTCCCGGCGCGCTCGCTTCTCCTCTTCGACCTGCCCGATTCGGGAGAGACGCCCGGGTTCTCCGACCTCACGACCGTGAACCGCGCCGAGCTGGTCCTTCACGTCGACCAGACGGCCTCGCTCATGAACGAGTTCTCGGTCGGGGTGCAGCGGGTGCTGGACGAACCCTGGGCCGGCGACTCGACCGCAGTCACATCGCTCCTTCTCGGCACGACGCCGGTGAACGCCGAAACTGACTCGGTCGTGCTCACCATCACCGGACACGTGCAGGACCTGCTGCGCGACGAGAACTACGGCTTCCAGTTGCGCGCACTAGACGAGAGGCCCGACGTCGATTACGTGCGCTTTTACGCACATGATTCAGAGGATGCCGCCAAGGTCCCGGCCCTTCGGCTGTGGTACACGCCCGGAGTTGGTGAGGGGGGAGGGCCGTGACGCGAGCGATCATCGTCGGGGTGGCGGCTGCACTCTCGGTTGTGTCGCCCGCCGGGGCCCAATCGCTCTATTCGCTCCGCGGCAGCGGCGAGGCGACGCTCCCGACCCGCGCGGCGACCCGGGCGGTCGGGGCCGCCGAGGCCGCCTCCGCGACCGCCACCCTGACCGGGAATCCGTCGAACATCTCGGGGGCTGACAAGTTGTTGTTCTACGGAACTTACGTCACCGAGTGGGTGAAGACCGAGGAGAAGACCGACGCCGGGGTTCGCGTCCGCAAGGACTACACCGGTTTGATCTCGAACGTGGCCCTCATCTTTCCGATCGGGCCGATCGCGCTCGGAACCGGCTTCCTCGTCGATCGTCGCCACGGTGGCACGATCGAGCAGCCGGCCGTAACGGATACCACGGAGGCGGGTCAATCATACATCCAGACCTTCGATGCTAGCGGCAACCTCCTTCGCGTGCCGGCGCTCTTCGCGGCGCGGCTGAAGAGGATCGAGTTCGGCGCGGGGCTCGATGTCCTCCTTCGGAACTCGAAGCGACGTTGGATCAACGATCTCAGCAGCACCAGCGACTTCGTTTCGAGCAACGACATCGCCCGGTCGAGCCAGTGGGGCGTCGCATGGCGCGGCGGTCTTCGCCTCCCGGTGGGTCGGCGCCTCAAGATCGGGGCCTGGTTCCATCTCCCGTCGGATCTTTCCGGAACGCTGACGTTCGAGAACCACGATCCGAATGGGGGCAAAGTGGAGAACGACATCGACAGCGAGGTCGCGCCGAGTGGGGCGGTCGGACTGGAAGTGCAACCGTACTACAGCCTGCGCATCCTCGCCGATTGGGTGCACGAACGGTGGGAGGACGTCACTCCCTTGTCGGACAACACCGAGTTCGTGAACGTCGACCGGATCGGCGGGGGCATCGAGTGGGCGGCTACCCGCGGTGGGCGCCGGTGGCCGGTGCGTCTCGGCTATCGGACGGAGACGCTGCACACGTTGGATGCGGGAGGGCGCGAAGTTCGCGAGCACTTCGTGACGGGGGGTTCGGGCTTCGGCGTCGGCGACGGGCGGGGAGAGATCGATTGGTTTCTCGAGTACGGACGTCGTGGCGACGCGCAGGAGTCGGAGTTCTTCGAGGAGATCTTTCGATTCGGCGTCACGTTGACGGGAGCCGAGACCTGGACACGTCGGCGACGGCCCGATGATGGCGACGACTGGTAGGGAGCCGGCGCGCCCCGGCCACACCGGCTCCCTGACCACGGCTTCTACGAGCCGGTGTCGTCGTTACTGCCCGTCGCCGCCGGCAATGTCGATCTCGTTCCCGACGACGAACGGATAGCCCCACGCAACGCTGTCATACTCGCCCTCAGGATCGTTGAGCGAGCCGTCCGAGAGAACGTCGATCACGATGTGGCGCGGACCGGCTCGCTCCCCCGTGGAGAACTGACCCGAGAACGTTCCATCAGCGTTCTGCACGAGCTGCTCGCGAGCACGCAGATGGCGACGGTGCAGGAAGACGAGGTCGGTCTCGTTACGAGTGGCGACCGTGACCGTGACCTGGGTGTTCAACGGAAGGCGCAGGAGATCCTCGAGGTACATGAGCTCGCTGACGCCGGTAACCTCGTGCACGTCGTCGCCCCACTGGATGGTCATCCATTCGATCTGGCTGCTCGCGCCCTCCGAGGCGACGTCCACGCCGGAGATGGCGAGGAGTTGCCATCCACGATGGACGCTCACGAGATCGCTCGGCCGATGGACACGCTTCAAGAGCATCGAGCGGCTCGCCATGTCCTCGAAGTCCTTCATGTAGTGCGTGACGAGGTCGCTCTCGCCCATCCACAGGTGCAGGATGCCGGTCGCGGCGGCGGTCATCGACACGTGGGCCGTGGGCGCCTCGGTGCCGGGCCGGTCGATCTCGATGGTGATGTTCCGGTCGATGCTCAGAATCTCGCGTTGCCAGCGGACGGCATCGGGTGGATCGGAAAGGTCGCCGGAGCCGTCGCCGTACCAGCGGACGTCGGGGTCCGCGTACTCTGACATGTCACCCGAAAGGATGTTCTGGATGGCTTCTTCGTCGGTCGTGGCGGCGGTGTCGGTCGACGAATCGTTCAACATGCAGCCGGAGACCAAGATGGCCACCGCGGCGACCAGCGTCGGGCCGAGCGAGCGATGCAGGAACATCGGATTACCTCCATCCGAAAGGTGGTTGGTTGATCCCCTCCACCGCACCTCTCGTGCCAGAACGGGCTGGGAACGCCAATTGCCCATCTCCCAACGAGATGCCGAAACGTCGCGCAGGAGTGGCGACCGCTGGCCGGGACGAACTGTACGGCGGCGTGCACTCGCTGTCCCGGGAGGGACACCGGGGGCGGCTCGATCGCGGCGGACTCAGTGGCGGGGGCGGAAGGGCGCGACGTCTTCGGCCTGAGCGGAATCGGGCGGGGCACCCGCCCCGGGAGGCTCGGCATGCTCGAGCGTCGCCCGGATGTGGTCTTGCCAGCCGGACTCGAGGCCGGTCGTCGTGAATCGGGTCCGCTCGAAGAGAGCGTCACGAAACGAGCCCCCTCCACTGACGTCGCGTAGGATCGCAGCGGGAGTGTCTCGCCCGTGCCGGTACGCGATGAAGTCCACGAGCGATCTCGCGAGCACGGGTCCGTCGGGCGTGCGGAAGAGCTGCTCATCGAAGAGCAGGTCGATCGACGGTACACCCGTCTTCTTCACGACTTCCACGTACTGCCGCTCCAAGGCCGGCGAGTAGGGAATGGCGGCCGCATGAGCGACACCCTCCACGAACCAGCGCGGGGCGCCCGCCCCGATCGGTGCGAGCTGCATGATGGCGGCATAACGGATCGCGTCGCGCAACCCCGCCTCCCGCGTCATCGCCGCGCTTCGGCCGGGCATCTCCAAGAAGAGCAGATCACGCCCGCGCACCGACCCGGTCACCCGTACGTGGAGAAACTCGCCCGTCGCCCGCTCGAGCGTCTCGTGATCGGGGTAGGCGTGGATCCGGACCGGGCGGGGCTCGAACTCGAACTGATCGGCGAGCCGGAGGGTGAAGCCGTCGAGGATCGTCGCGAGCTCCCCGGCGTCGCCGGCGAGGTCCGGCGGGTGACGCAAGGTCACCGCCTTCTTCTCGATCGTCTCCCAGCCCTCGTACGAGACGGGGGCCGACGGCGCGAAGCGGGTACCCGTCCCGCCGCCCGCGGCGGCCAAGAACGCGATCCACGCGGCCCACGGCAGAGCGCCCCCGATGATTGCGGCCGACGGACGGGCTCCCCAGGCCCGCAGGCCCTTCGCCGTCCACAGGAGCGCGAGAAGGAGAAACGGATTCGTGAACGCCAGGAGGATGCGACCCGTGTCACCCACGTTCTTCACGAAGAAAGCGAGATTGACGGGCGGCTCCGGATGCCCGGTCAACTTCACGAGAAGCGCCTTGGTCAGGAACCCCAATCCCGCCCAGAGAGAGACATGGGCGAGCAACGACAACACGTGCATGAATGGTTGGCGCTCTCGTGTGACGGCGAGGAGAAGCCAGCTGATGGTGGAGGCGATCAGCAGAAACAGGATGGGGAGGGCGAAGGAAAGGACCAGAAAGAACGTGCGTAGAGCACGCTCGAGCTCCGATTCGGTCCACTGCGACTTCGCAAGGAGCGCGGGAACCAAGCGCGGCAGCGCCGGTCCGAGCGCGGTCCAGGTGTAAACGACGACGCAGAGAACGAAGAGAAGCGTCGCAGCGACGAACGAGGGGTAAACGGCGAGCCCTGCGAAGAGGCGTTGCGGTCGAACGAGGTCGATGGTTCGAGCCCGGGAGGGAAGCTCGAATTCCTCCGTCAAGCTTCGACCTCGACGAGGTCTTTCGTCACGGGGGTGAGAATCTCCGCGCCGTTCTCCGCCACGAGTACCGTGTCCTCGATGCGAACTCCCCCCACGCCCGGAACGTACACGCCCGGCTCCACCGTCATGATCATGCCGGGCGCGAACGTGAGCTCCGACGCGGCGTTGATGCCGCCGCCGTCGTGGACGTCGAGTCCGATCGAGTGTCCGGTGCCGTGAATGAATCGACCCGCGAACTCCGTGGCGTCTATCAGCTCGACGACTTTACGGTGCACTTCCTTGGCGGGTTTTCCCGCCGTCGTGATTTCGAGCGCCGCACTCTGCGCGCGATGCACGACGTCGAACATGGCGCGCTGCTCCGGCGTCGCCCGACCGAAGACGAACATCCGCGTGATGTCCGAACAGTAATCGTGAAGTTGGGCACCGAAGTCGACGAGGATCATGTCGCCGCGCCGGAGCGGGACGTCGCCCGGAGAGTAGTGGGGCTCCGAACCGTTGCGGCCGAAGCAGACGATCGTGTCGAACGCGGCTCGTCCGCCCCGGTTCTGGACCTCCCGGTCGATCTGGGTCGCGAGCTCCAACTCCGTCATCCCTTCGCGAAGCATCGACGGAATTTCGGCCGTGACGTCGCTGGTGACGCGACACGCCCTCCGCACGAGGTCTACTTCGATGTCGTCTTTCACGAGACGCGCCTGTGATACGGCGCCGGCCGCGTCGACGATCTTCACGTCGGGGAAGAGCTCTTCGAGGAGCTTCACCTTCGAGTGCACGATTGCGGTGCTGTTGACCCCGATTCGTTTCGGGGTACCGAGGATTGTCTTCAGAATCTCCTGCTGGATCGCGAGCGTCTTGAACGCGGTGACGTCGCAGTCCGGGGCGGTGGCGGCGCTTTCCTCCTCGAGCATGGAGACGACGAGCATCGGTCGCGTTCCCGGGCGGAGCACGGCGGAGCAGCCTTCGTAGCCCCCTCGCGTGACGCCCGACACGTACTTGAACGTGCTGTCCGCGAAGTTCGCGCCACCGTTCATGATGAGGATGGCGTCCACGGGATCGGTCAGAGCCGAGAAGATTCGCTCGGAACGTGATTGCATCGCCATCTCCTACCGGGGTCTGAGGACCGGCAGCGTATCAGCCGAAGGGCGAGAGCGGCAAGCGGGGTGGGCGGCCGGCTTGACACCCGCGTCCTCGCACCCGCGAATCCGCCTTCCCCGGCAGGCGGCTGGTGAGACTAGCGTTCACGTCAACGGGAGTGCGCCCGCCGCGGGCGTAGCCGAGTTCACGTCAACCGAAGTACATCCGCTGCGGCGGTAACCCGAGTAGCCGCGTGTCAACCGGAGTGCGTTCGCAGCGGCGACGAGCCTCTCCGCCTACCGTCCCGCCTCATACCGGGCGCGAGTCTCGTCCAAGGTGTCGCCACCGTACTTCTCGAGAAACGCGTTCGCGACCTCGAAGCAGACGACGGCCTCGGCGATGATGCTCGCCGCCGGCAGCGCGCAGATGTCGCTTCGTTCGTAAGACGAGTCCTCGGCCTGCTTCGTGGTGAGGTCGATGGAGCGGAGGCGTTTGCGCAGCGTCGAGATCGGCTTCTTCGCGCCGCGCACGACCAACGGCTGGCCGTTCGTCATCCCGCCCTCGAGGCCCCCGGCATTGTTCGACGAGCGTTGGATACCGCGGTTCGGAGTGTCACGATCCGCCTCATCGTAGAGGATCTCGTCGTGCACCTCGGAGCCGCGACGGGCCGCCGCCCCGAAGCCCATTCCGATTTCGACCCCCTTCACCGCCTGGATACCCATGACCGCGGCCGCCAGCCGGGTGTCCAGGCGGTCCTGGCGGCGAAAGCACGAGCCGAGTCCGATCGGGAGCCCCGTGACCCGCACCTCGAAGATGCCGCCGACGGTGTCGCCGGCCCGCTTGGCGCCGTCGATCTCCGATTTCATCTTCTTCTCCACGGCTTCGTCGGGGCAGTAGACCGCGCTGGCGTCGCGCCTCTTCACGAGCTCGTCCAGAGGCAGGTCGGCGGGGATGTCGGCGTTCACGCCTCCGAGTTGCACGACGAAGCCCGCGGCTTCGATACCGAACTCGCGCAGCAACCCCTTCGCGATGGCTCCGGCCGCGGTTCTCGCGGCCGTTTCCCGTGCGCTCGCGCGCTCGAGTACGGGACGACAGTCGTCCGTCTGCCATTTGTACGCGCCGGCGAGGTCGGCGTGCCCCGGCCGTGGACGGTGCACCGGTGGAGCTTCATCGATCCGACTGTCGCGATTCGCGATACGGATCGCCAGAGGAGACCCGATGGTCCGCCCCCTCAGCACGCCGGTCAGTATGTCGAGAGTGTCCTTTTCGATCTTCTGGCGCCCGCCCCGCCCGTACCCGCCTTGGCGCAGTCGGAGCATGTCATTCGCCGTTTCGATCGGGATCTCGAAACCCGACGGGAGCCCCTCGACCTGCGCGATCAGGCACGCCCCGTGGCTCTCGCCCGCGGTCGTGTAGGTCAACCTTCCGCTCATCCCGCGGCCCGCTCCTCGAAGGAGAGCGCTCGATCCGCCTCGCGCACCGCATCCACGAACGCGCGGATCTTCGCGGGATCCTTCCTTCCCGGCGACTCCTCGATGCCGCTGGACACGTCGACGCCGAACGGACGTACCTCGCGAATCGCGGCGCCGACGTTGTCCGCGTGGAGACCCCCGGCCAGCACGATCCGGCCGAGTTCACGCGCTTGCTTCGCGATCGACCAGTCGAAAGTCCGCCCCGTGCCGCCGAGGGCGTGCGGCGAAAACGTGTCGAGGAAGAAGAGGTCGGGATTCCACGAGCGGATCTCGTTCAGGATGGACTCGTCCGCGACGCGGAACGATTTCACGACCCGGGATCCGACGACCTCACGCACCATCGGTTCCTCGAAGCCGTGCAGCTGGGCGCGGTCGAGCTCGGCCTCCTCGAGGATCCGCGCGATCGTGGCCGGGGCCTCGTCGGCGAAGATGCCGAAGCGAAGGACGCTGGCGGGAAGGGCGCGTGCCGCCAGCCGGGCCGTCGCCGGCGTGACCCGGCGGGGGCTGTCCGCGAAGACGAATCCGACGGCGTCGACTCCGGCCTCCGCGGCCGCCGCCGAGTCCTCGGAGCGCATCATGCCGCACATCTTGATCCAGGTCCGACCGGTCATTGTCCGCCCTCGGCAGGAGGGGGACCCAGCCTAGGACGGTGGCCTATCCGTGTCAAACTGCGACAGTTGCGGCGCTGCGTCTCAATCGGGCCGGGCTCGCTGCCGATGCCCCGTCGAGGGGGGACATCGCCCGATGATGAGGACGGGTCGGATACTGCTGGTCGAACCGGAGGACGACTTCCGGCGAGATCTGGACCGCCAGCTGGACCAAGCGGGTCACGACGTCGCCGCCGTGCCCGACCCGGTCGAGGCCGCCCAGCTCCTCGAGGAAGGCCTCGATCCCGACGTCGTCGTCCTGGACGCGGAAGACGTCGCGGGCAGCGGAACGCTGCACGAGCTGGCCCCCCGGGCCGTCGTCCTTCGCATCGACCGCGCTCTCGATCGAACCAAGGAGTTCGACTCCCAGATCGGCGAGTTCGCGCGGTGTGCGCCCCATGCGGGAGATGTCCTCCGCTGCGTGGAGGAACTGCTGCTCCGTCACCACCCGTCGAGCGGCGCCGACGACGGGTCCCGCTGCCTAGATCTGACCCGGCGGCTCGCGAACGCCTTGCCGCGCGCGCGAACCACGGAGGAGAGAATCGATCTGGTCACCGAGACGTTCGACACGTTCTTCGGCGTGCGAGGGACGCTGGTGGTCCGCCGCGGTCCGGGTCCGGACGAGTGGATCGAGGCGACGCAGGGTCTATCGGGCGCGGTGGCCGAGCGAATCTCCGAAGAGATCACCGTGCGATCGAGAGCACGAGACATCCGACCGTTTCTGACTCGATTCGAGGTGGACGGCCGCCCTCACGAAGTCGCGTGTCTCGCGGTCACCATCGGCGACCAGAAGGAGACCGACCTCGCGCTGGAGCTCGAGCGGGCGCCCGCCATGCCCGGTCACCGGGAAGCTCTCATGAATCTGGTCGGAAGCGCCGTACGAGCGTCGGCTACTGCGGAGGAGCTCTCACGCGCGAGATCGTTGCTCGAGATCCAGGACTCCAGCTTCGCGGCGCTTCTCGAGACCTCACGCGAGCTCGCGAAGACCACGAGCTATCCGAAATGCTGCCGTCGGGTTCTGGCGATTCTACGGAGTGAGCTCGACTTGACGCCCTCCGCCCTGCTCCTCGTCCGTGAGGAAGGCCACGGGGGGATGGAGCTGGCGGCGACGAATGGTGTCGCCGAAGAGCGGCTCGAGCGGATCGGCCTCACCGCCCTTCAGGGCGTCGGTCGCGCTTGCCTCGCATCGCGCGAACTCCAGGCGCTCGACGATCTGGGCTTCGACGCGGTCGTGGATCGCGAGCGCGAACTGCTGATCGAGATCGGGCTTCGGTGGGTCGTCCCGCTCGAGTCCGACGACGATCGGCCCGGTCTGCTGTTCTTCGGACGCAACGATCAGCTCGCCGATCCGCCGGCCTGGGAGCGGAAACTCCTGCTCTCGATCCTCGGAGCCGCGGCGGTCTCGCTGCGGAGTCTCCGGAAGATCGACGACCTCGCGACGCTCTCTGCCGGCACGCTGCGTGGAATGGTTTCGGCGACCGAGCTCCAGCATCCGTGGGATCGTGGTCACGCGGAGCGGGTGGCCCGGATGGCGATGCGCATGGGACGTGCGCTCGAAATGTCCGACCGGGCCCTGCGCGACCTCTCCCTCGCCGGGCTGATGCACGACGTCGGTAAGGTCGGGGCGGGTCACACGAGCAGCGAATCCGGCGGCGCCGCGGATCCGGCGACCATGCATCCCGTCGTCGGCTCGACGATCCTGTCCCGGGGCCGGCATTCTGCCGCCGTGATCCACGGCGTGGAGCAGCATCACGAGCGCTTCGATGGCGAAGGTCTTCCCTTCGGTCTCCACGGAGAGGCGATCCACCTCTTCGCGCGCATCCTGGCGATCGCGAACGCGTACGACCGTATGACACGATCCTCCGAGAAGCCTCTGTCGACCGAGGACGCAATCGCGAGACTGGAGCGTGGCGCCGGTCTGCTGTACGACCCCGGTCTCGTCGCGGTGTTCGTCGAGCAGGTCCGACGGGAGACGGGCGATGACCACGGTCCTTCGAGCGCGATCTGGCTTCGGCGCATCGTGGGTGTGGACGACTCGGACTGAGGGAGTGATCCCATGGCACGTATTCTCGTCGTGGACGACGTCAAGTTCATCTGCCAGATGATGGCCGAAGTCTTGCGGCGTCGAGGTCATCAGGTGGTCACTGCGGAAGAGGGTGACCAGGCCGCGAAGATCGCGCGTCGCGAGCGGCCGGATCTGATCTTTCTCGACATCGCGATTCCCGGCCCGGACGGGCTGGAAGTGGCCCGCCGGCTCAAGAGCGACGACGAAACGCGACACATTCCAATCATGATCGTCACTTCGCACAACGACCGCTCCGACCTCGAGGCAGCTTACGCCGTCGGCGTCGATGACTACCTCATCAAGCCCTTCGAGACCGACGCCTTGCTCGAGAAGACGGAGAAGCTCCTGGGCGGTTTCCGCACGAACTTCTCGATCGACATCGTCGAGGGCGTGCCCATCGTCACCGTGCTGCGCGCGGAAATCGAAGGCGAGCTCGTGGACCAGCTCGCGCAGGCACTCCTGGCGGCGAGTCGGGGACCTTCCCGACTCGTCCTGGTCGACCTCTCGAGAATGCCCGACGCTCACCCGAGCCTCGTGGATGCGGTCGCGACGTTCGCCAAGGCCTTCGCCGAAGAAGGAGGGGTGCTCGGCCTCGTGATCCCGGACGAATGCGAGCTAATGCGACGTCTGGTTCTCCAGGTGGCGCGGCACGCTCGCGTCCACGGTTCGCGCGAGGCGGCGCTGCAAGCGGCGGGGCGCAACACCCACCACCGTCCCTCCTCGGTGCTGCGCGATCCTTACCTGGGCGTCCTGGTCGAGACCGTGGATCGCACGACGACGTTCCGCATTCGTCGAGTCGACTTCTCACCCGGCGTCTTCGAGTTTCTCACCGAGGAGATCGGGAAGGCCTCGACAGACGTCCTCGTCGAGCTGGAGGGCGTGACCACCGTGACGTCGCAGGACGTCTGGAAGCTCGCCTCGCTCGCCGAGCAGGCGAGACGGGGAGATCGGTCGTTCCGGATCGTCAACCCGGAGGATTCGATCACGCAGCTCTTGCGCGCCGGCGGGCTGGAGAGTCTGGTCATCCGCAGGACGGACGCGCTGCGCGGCGATTGAGTTTCCCGCAGCCGGGGCCGCCCCCGGTTCGCTTCTACCAGAGTTTCTTCTTGATCTCGACCCGCTCGATGTCGTCTTCGACCTGAATCGCGTCGACCACGTCCATTCCCTCGACGACGCGTCCGAAGATCGTGTAGCGCCCGTTCAGGTGAGGCTGCGGGGAGTGCGTGATGAAGAACTGGCTGCCGCCCGTGTCCTTGCCGGCGTGCGCCATTCCGACCGTGCCCCGCTCGTAGCGGAGCGGGCTGTACTCACACCGGAGGTCGTACCCGGGATCGCCCCAGCCGTTGCCGATCGGGCATCCGCCCTGGATCACGAAGTTCGGCACGACCCGGTGGAAGCTGAGCCCGTCGTAGAAGCCGTCCTCCGCCAGGTTCACGAAGCTCTGCACCGTGCGTGGGGCTTCGCGATGCAGCAACTCGATCACGATGTCGCCGCGATTCGTGGTGATCGTCGCGGTGAAGCGCCCCGGCTTCGACTTGAGGTACGTATCGTCGAGGGGCTCGGGCTCGCCCGGCAGCTGACCCGCCGCCTCGACGTCCGGTTTGGGCTCACCGAGCTTCTCGAGAGAAGTAGCCGCTTCCGCCCGTACGCGGTGATCGAAGTCCTCGGTCAACCCCCGCAGAATTCCTCTCGAGGCGTCGGTATCGAAGTTGCCGAGAGCCTCGGCCGCCGCCAGGCGGATGTCGACGTGCTCGTTCGCCTCCGGATCCTGCTCGAGGAGCTCCCCGATGATGCGAGGGACCGTTTCCAGGGTGTTCTGCCGAGCCGTGGAGTCCTTCGGTGTCATCGTGCCGAGACCGTGCAGTGCGGCCGCCGTCACCGCCCAGTGCTTCTGCGAGAGCACCGAGGTCAGCTCACCAAGCGACCAGTCCGTGTCGAAGCTCCCCGCCCAGTAGGCGGCGGAGATCTGCTCACGCAACGGGCACTCCTCGTTGACGAGCCTGCCCTTCATGTAGAACACCGACGCCGACCGCCACGCGAACATGGGGCCGGTCTCGGGAACTCGATTCGAAGCCTCCGCGAACGTCCGGTACGCGGCGTCGATCACGTACAGGCTCGAGTCGTCCGCCGCCAGCCACAATTCCTCGACCATGTAGTTCGCATCCTCCAGGCCGACCGAGAGTGGCCGCAGCGTGGCGGCGCGCACCTGAGCCTCCGGAGCCTTCCGCAGCGGGATGAGGATGTCGTCCTTCTTGAAGTGAAACGGGATGTCGTAGAGGGCAGCGGCGGCCGCGGTCCGGACGTGGACGTTCTCGTCCTTGCCCAAGACCCCGAGCCCGGCGAGCGCTTCGAGCTTCTTCGTCCGGCCGAGCGCGTCGGCGGCGCTGACCCGAACGCGCCAGTCGGGGTCCCGCGCGAGGAGGGACAGAGGGTCGACCGCCGCGGCGTCCTCGATCTGCCCCGTCGCCTTCGTCGCCGCGAGCTTCACCGCCGGGTCGGAGTCGTTGAGGAGCGGACGCAGGTCGTCGGCGAGCTCGCGGCCCTTCAACCTTCCGGCCGCCCAGGCTGCGGAGGCGCGCACGGATGGGTCCGGGTCCGACAGCAACGGGCGAAGGTCGGCCGCGGCGACGCTGTCGCCAGTCGTCGCGAGCGCGGTCGCGGCTTCCGCCCGGATCGTCGCGGCCGGATCTGACAAGAAGGGGAGCAGCGCTTCCGCCGATCCTTCCCCGGAGAGCTTGCCGAGCGCGAGGACCGCCTCTTCACGCTCCTCCTGCAACGCGTTGGAGCTGGCCACCCGACTCAGAGCGTCACGGGCGTCTGCGCTGCGGATTTGCCCGAGCGCGAAGATCACCTCCAGCCGGGCGTTCGCGTCCGAGTCGTGGAGGGCGGCGATGAGCGGTTCTACGCTCTCTTCCCGGCCGATGCGGCCGAGGGCCCGAGCCGCCGCGGCGCGCGTCTCGGGCTGATCGTCCTTCAGCAGCTCGTTCAGTCGACCATTTCCGAGCGAGCGCCGGTCCTCCAGATTGGTGATCTCGTGCAGCACCGAGATGTCCCGCTTGGCTATCGCCGGTCCCGACCACAAGCAAGCCGCGGCGAGGACCGCGATCCCAACCAGTTCGAATCTCGTTCGGGGCGGAAACATCGCACCTCTCTCCGTTCTGAGTGAAACGGTCACCCGTCGGAAGAGCGAAGCGGTCAGATCGGTCCGTCGCTTTCGGGTGTCGGCTCATCGAGCAGGGATTGGACGGCCTTCTGCATGACGTTCGCCGGCTGCATCCCGACGTAACGATTCCGAATCCGTCCCTCACGATCGATCAGGAAGGCGGTAGGGATGGCGCGGACCCCGCCAAAGGCGGCGGCCGTGGCCTGACTACCCATCGCGATCGAATAGTCCATTCGGGTCGTCTTGGCGAACGCCTCGACTTGCTCGAGTGCGGTCATTTCACCACGCTGACGGTCGAGCGAGACGCCGACGATCTCCAGTCCGTCCTTCTTGTGGGTGGCTTGCAGCGAGTTCAGGTGAGGGATGACCGCGCGGCAGGGCCCACACCAGGTCGCCCAGAAGTCCACGAGCACCACCTTGCCCCGGAGCGAGGACAGCTGGACGGTCCCGCCGCCGAGCTTCTCGAGCGTGAAGTCGGGCGCCGCCTTGTAGTCGGTCCCGGCACCGGCCTTCGTGGGAGCGCCGTCCGACGGACTCGCGGACTTCGGCGTCGCCGGGGCGACGTCCTGGGTCGCCGCCGCCTGACTCCCCGCCTGCGCGTCTTGATCGCCGCACCCGCCCACGATGACGAGGGGCGCCGCCGTGAGGAGCGAGAGGGCCAATGACCAGGGCTTTCGTGAGCTCATTTGATGTCTCCGGTGGAGAGGGAAGCGCTGGTCCCGGCGTTCGCGAGCCGGGCGGCGACGGCCGGGAGAATGCGAATCACTTCTTCGATGTCGGAGTCGGTGGTTCCCGAGCCCAGCGAAAACCGGATCGACCCGGCGGCCTCGCCCCGGCTCCGCCCCATGGCCCGCAAGACATGGGAAGGTTCCGCCGCCCCCGCGTTGCACGCCGCTCCCGTCGAGATTGCGATTCCCTCCAGATCCAGAGCGACCAGGAGAGCTTCGCCGTCGATTCCCCCGAAGGTCACGTTCGACGTGTTGGGCAGGCGACTGCCCTCCCCTCCATTGATGCGGTGAGCGGGGAAGACGGTGCGGATCCCTGCCTCCAGTCGGTCCCGAAGGGCGCCCAGGCGGGCGGCGCTCGCCTCGAGATCCGCCACTGCGGACTCGGCTGCTTTTCCGAACCCCACGATTCCAGGAAGGTTCTCCGTACCGGGCCGGAGCGCCCGCTCCTGGCCTCCTCCGGTCAGCTGGGGGCGCAGATCGACGCCGTCGCGGATCAGGAGAGCGCCCACCCCCTTCGGCCCGCCGATCTTGTGGCTCGAGATCGATGCGAGATCGATGGGAAGATCCGTGAAGGAGAACGGGCTCTTGCCGAAGCACTGAACGGCATCCGAGTGGAACAGGACGCCCTTCGCGCGACAGATCTCTCCGACCCGGGCGATCGGCTGAAGGACGCCGGTCTCGTTGTTCGCGGTCATGACGGAGACCAGGGCCGTGTCGGGGTCGATGCTCGCCGCCAGCCGGTCGCAGTCGAGGACTCCGCTCTCCTCCACCGGCAGCACGGTCACGCGGACACCGTCTTGCTCGAGGTCCTCGAGCGTCTCGAGCACGGCCTCGTGCTCGGTGGCGACGCTGACGATGTGCCGCCCCCCTCGCGACGCGACGCCCCGCAGGGCGAGATTGTTGGCCTCGGTCCCGCCGGAGGTGAAGACGACCGAATGCGCTCCGCACCTCGCGGCCGCCGCGACGCGATCACGCGCGTTCTCGCGCAGACTTCGCGCTTCTCGTCCGAAACGGTGAAGGCTCGACGGATTGCCCGGCCCGCCCGCGAGACAAGCGATCATCTCTTCGACGACTTCGCGTCGCACGGGGGTGGTGGCGTTGTAGTCCAAGTAGATCGCGCGCAATTTCGTTCTCCGGAGCCCGGACGAAGAGTGTCGGTAGGGTGCCACGTAAGACCCATCGAGGTAAAGACGCCCCGAATGCGGGTCGGTCGGCGAGCGACTTCGAGAGTCGCGGCGGCGACGAGGAGTGACTTCGAAGTCGCAGTCTCGTTTTCGATTTTTTTTGTGACTCCGGCGTTCATTCGCGCCTTTTCTTCTCCACCTGAGATGGTGTAAGATTTCTCTTGGAAGGATTCTGCTCTTCTTGCATCTGGGACGCCCCTGCTCATGAGTTTCTCCGCCCTCGCCAGCGCCACCGAATTCCTGGCCCGGTGCGACGGTGCCGCGATTCGCCTACACGCGGCGAGATCCCTCGGAAGCCCGCGCAAGTTCGGCACGATCAGCGCGCTTCGCGAAGGGGCCGAGCGCGACATGTTCGCGCGCGACGTTCGTGAGCTCTTTCTCCTCCCGTATGCGCAGGCGCTGCGAAACGGTCGCCTCCGCGGTGAAGCGTCCGGCATTCTGGGCCCGGTGCTCTCCTCGAACGCGTCCGTGGCCCTCGATGCGCTGATCGCGCGCGGTTGCTTGCGGCCGTCGGAAGCGGTCAACGTCGTGCTCGACGACATGCTGACCCGGGCTCATCCGCGGGGTTTCTTCTACGAGCCGTACCAGGCGGAGGAAGCCTATTCGGCGCGGTCTCGGGAGGAAGAGATCTGTTTCGTCGTCATCACGGCGTTTTGCGTGCGGTATCTGATCGCGTTCGGTCGCGGGCGGGATTCGCGCATCGCGAAGGCGGTCGCGTGGCTCTGCAAGATGCAGGACCAGGACGGGGCCTGGCGGCCGAGCCGCACTCGCCTCTGCAGGAATGAGACGGAAGGCTATCAGCTCACGCGAGCGGTGGCGCAGGCCTTCGCGGAACTGCCGGCGCCGGCCCTGAAGCGCTACGTGCCCCCGCGGCGGCGCCTGGCCGCGGCGTGGGCCGACCGGGTGCTCGTCCGGTGCGAAGACCCCGACGCCGTGCTGACCGATCTCAACATCGCGGAAGATCCGCAGGGACCGTCACACGCCGGTCGCGGTCCCGACATCCCGACCGCCCTCCACGATCGCATCCTGTACTTCCCGCTCGAGGACCTCTGGCTGGCGCTCGCGGTCGGAGCGTCCCCGAAGCACCCCCACCTGGCTCCGTGGATTCAGTGGCTCGAGGAGAGCCAGCTGGCCGATGGCTCCTGGCGGCTGGGGGATCCGAGTCTCCGGGAGCGCTTGCTCCTTTCCGACCCGAACGGCCGGCTCCGCGCGGAGGCCCTCTTCCTCACCGACGAGTGGATCACGCTCCGCGGCGCCCAGATCCTCCGTATCGCGCGGAAACGCACCCGCGTGCCGTCGGCCGAGCCCGTCGCAGCCTAGGCTCGCCTCTGGCCGAGGTCCGCCCCCGTTGGTACGATCTCCGATCTCACCGACCGAGGGTCGAACGTGACGCCGACCACTTTACATCTCGTGACGTTTCGACGCGGCTCGCTCGTTCTGGGCGTCGACGTGCGGAACGTGCGAAGAGTCCTCCGGGCCCCGCGGATTCGTCCGTTGCCGGCCTCGCCGGCCTTCGTGTCGGGCGGCATCACGGTGGGCGAGCGGCTCGAAGTGCTCGTCGACCTCGGCGTGCTCCTGGCAAAGCATGGCGAGCCGCCCGAATCCCCCGGTGTTCTCCTCGTCCGCTCGCAATCGCGTGACTTCGGGCTGTTGGCCGACGACCTCGGCGAGGTCATCGAGGTGCCGGCCGAAGCCATGCAGGCGGCGCCGCCATTTCTCGGGGGCGAGCACGCCCGGTTGCTCCGGGGCATCGTTCCACGGAAAGAGGACGAGGTTCTCGTACTCGATCTCGACACCCTGGCGGCGACGGAGGTGCTTCGTTCCGCGGAAACCGCCGTGCCGTCCGCCGCCGAGTCCGTTCCCGAGGCGGAAGACCGGCCCCGATCCTGATTTGAGATCCTCGCGGAGGCTGCCTCTCGCGGCCGCGCTCGTTCTCCTGGCTTCCGGCGGCGTCGCGGCCCTGCCGAATCCCGTCGCAGCGTATCCCGGGTGGCTCGCGTTCACGGCCGTGGGAACCTTGGGCTGGCTCGTCGCCGCGCGAGCGGCCGAGACCGGTCCGGACACCCGGACCGCGGTCGCCCTGGTGCTCGGGGTGGGGTTGGTCGCGCGCGCGCTGCTGCTCGTTCCGGACGTGCCGCTCTCGGATGATCTGTATCGCTATCTGTGGGACGGACGAGTCGCGAACGCCGGACACAACCCGTTCCGGTGGGCGCCCTCGGATCCCGCGCTGGACGAGCTTCGCGACGACGAGATCTGGCCTCGTATCAACCACCCGACCGTGCCCACGATCTACCCGCCGGTCGCCCAGTTCGTATTCCGCGGGATCGATCGAGTGGCGCCGACGCCGCTCGGAACGCGCGCGACGTTCGCGTTTCTCGATCTCATGGCGGCCGCGCTGCTCGTTCCGGTTCTCCGCGCGCGCCGGCGGTCCGCGTCACTGGCGGTCCTCTACGCGTGGTGCCCGCTCGCGATCCAGGAAAGCGCGGGCGGCGGGCACACCGACGGGCTCGGGGTGGCGCTCCTCGTCGCCGCGCTCGGGCTCCGGGAGCGAGCCGGTCCCGGGAGGCTCCGGGAAGCGGGCGTCGGATTTTTCGTGGCGCTCTCGGCGTGCGTCAAGCCCGTCGGAGTAGTGCTCTTGCCCGCACTTCTCCGCGCGACACGCTCGCGACGATGGGTGGTCCTCGCGGCCGGCGCCGGGACCACGCTCTTCCTTTTCGTTCCTTATCTCGACGCCGGAGCAATGGTCGCTCGTGGCTTCTTCACCTACGCCGAACACTGGCGCTTCAACGATCTCGGGTATTCGATGGTCGTGGCCGTCGGCCTCGGCCCGACCGCGGCCCGCTGGGTGCTCGCGGCGACCCTCGCCGCCGTCGCGATCGCGGCTCCGTTCCGTTGGCCGGACCCGCTCGCGGCCGGGGGCGTCGCCGTCGGCGCGCTGCTCGCGCTCTCGCCGACCGTCCATCCGTGGTACATCGTGTGGATCGTCCCGTTCTTGCCGTTTCTCCCACGGTTCGCCCGGCCGGCGGGATTTGCCCTCGTAGCGCTCGCGCCCGTCTCCTACGCCGCGGCGTGGACGCTCGCGCGCACCGGCGAGTGGGCCGAGCCCGCGTGGAGCCGGCCGGTCCTGTGGGCCCCGGTCATGGCGTTGCTCGTGATCGGTCTGGTCCGCGTCACGGGATCGCCGTCGACTCCCGGCGACCCCGGATCCTCCGAACGCTGACGAAGACGAACAGCGCCAGGATCGGCAGGACGAGAACGGGCCACCCGATCGCGAGGACGCTCATCAGGAGGGATCCGAGCAGCTCGAACGTCGCCACGACGAAGTTGCCGAGTCCGCCCGTGGTCGCCGTCGACACGCTCCGCAGGAGGAGACCTCCTCCCTGAAAGCCGCCGGCGATCCCGCCGCCGGCCACGACGGCGACCGACCACCGCACGAACGGCGGAACGTCGGTGACGACCGATGCCGTGGCGACGATTCCCGCGACGATCGTCGCCGGTCCTGCGAGCACGTCGAGGGCGTTGTCGAGCCACGGGACGTAGAACGCGAGCACCTCGAGGAGGGTCGCCACTCCGAACGCGATCAGGGCCGGCCGCGTTCCGATCCACTCGAAGCCCTCCGCGAGCGGTAGGTGACCGGTCGTCGCCGCCGCGCTCATGACGAGGAAGGGCACGAAGATCCGGAAGCCGCACGCGGCCGCGAGCCCCAGACCGACGAGGATGCTGAACATGGTCTCCATGGGGGGAGGCTAGCAGCGAGGCCGAGGCAGGGGAAGACTCGAGGGACGCGCAGAGGTAGGATGGGGGCGGGAGGGACCATGCTCTCGGAACACTTTCGGAGTCGCGAGCCGTCGGCCATCCGGATCGCCGGCATCCGTTTCGCCGAGCGTCGCGACGGGACCGAGGCGATCAACGTCGCCATCGGCAACGTCTCGCTCCCCATGCATCCGGCGATGATCGATCGCATGTCGAGGCTCGCCGCACCCGATAGCCCGTTCCGCGACGGGATCGTGCGCTACACGCCCACCGTCGGCCTCGGGGAGACGCGCGAGGCGTTTCTGCACGTCATCGCCGCCTCCGGTTTGTCGACCGACGGTCTGCACTGCCAGATTACGGAGGGTGGGAGTCAGGCGATGGAGCTCGTAGTCGTGGGGCTCTGTGGACCCCCCGGCCGTGACGAGCGCCCGCTCATGCTGATCGACGCGGCGTACACGAACTACCAGGCGCTGGCGGAGCGCACGGGTCGGGCGACCGTGTCGATCACGCGCCGGCTCGGCGAGGACGGCAAGTTCGCGCTGCCCGATCTGGACGAGATCGAGCGGAGGATCGTCGAAGCGAAGCCCGCCGCGCTCGTCGTCATCCCCTACGACAATCCCACCGGCCAGTTTCTCGAGCCCGAGACGATGGTGTCCCTGGCGCGGCTCTGCGTCCGGCACGGCCTGTGGATGGTGAGTGACGAAGCGTATCGAGAGCTGTTCTACACGGGCGACGAGCCGAGCAGCATCTGGCGGATCGACGACGACGAGGTTCCGGGTATCGGCGGCCGCCGGATCAGTATCGAGACGGCGTCGAAGGTCTGGAACGCATGTGGCCTGCGGATCGGGGCGCTGGTCACCGACCACGCCGAGTTCCACACCCGCGCCGTGGCCGAAGCCACCGCGAACCTCTGTCCGAACGCGATCGGACAGTGGATCTTCGGATCGCTCGCGCACGAGAGCGTCGAGAGCCTCCGGGGTTGGTTCGAGAATCAGCGCGACTACTATGGCGGCATGCTGAGCACCTTCACGGCGCGCACTCGCGAGCTGATTCCGGAGATCATCGTGAGCAGCCCCGACGCATCGATCTATTCCGTGGTCGACGTGCGTCGCTTCGCGGGCGCGGACTTCGACGCGCTCGATTTCGTGCTCCACTGCGCCTCGGAAGGGAAGGTGGAGCGGGACGGTCGGTCACTGACGCTGCTCACCGCGCCGATGGCGGAGTTCTACGCTTCCGAGTCGCCGGAGTCGAACCCGGGGCGTACCCAGATGAGGATCGCCTACGTCGAGCCGCCGGAGCGTATGGCGCTCGTCCCCGATCTCCTCGCTTCCCTGCTCGAGAGCTACGTGAAGCGCGCGGCCGCCCGGGCGTAGGTTCAGGCCCACCGTCAGCGGCGCGGGTCCCCGCTGACCACCTCTTCCGACGCCGCGAGATCCACCTGCACCACCTCGAGGAAATCGCCGAGGACCTCCCGGTTTCGCGCGAGTGCGGTCGGGTCCCACTGCACGAGCCCGGGTATCAGGTCCTGCGCGTCCCGCGCGAGATCGCTCAACCACAGGTGCCGTCCGCTGGCCGTCGAGGAATCCCGCCGATCTTCGGGGGTGGGGCGCCGGTAGCCGCGTTGGGCGTCGGGCTGGCGGCGGGCCCACTCGGCCTTCGTCTTGGCCTGCTCGACCTCGCGGATCATGGCTTCGTGCAGCTCGACGTTGAGCTTCAGGTATTCCTTTCGCTCTTGCATCCGGGAACTCACGTCCAGGACGGTCATGAACTCCTCGAACGTCTCGATCTCCTGGCGGTCGCGTCGAATCTCCTCGCGGCTGCCGATCGGAGCCGCGTGGTGACTTCGCTCGGCGGTGGCGCGGGGGGCTCCCACGGCCGCGGTGAGCCCCAGAAGCGCGAAGAAATGAATGGTCTTCATTCGGGGTTCCTTTCGGCGGTGGGGCTGGCCGATTCGCACGGCGGCGCGTTCGGTCGCGGCGCCTCGAGCCGTGTACGGAGAACGTCGAACAGCTGATCTCTTCGGATCGGTTTCGAAACGAAGTCGTCGAAGCCGGCGTCGAGGCACTGACGCCGGTCGGACGCCATCGCGTTGCCGGAGAGCGCGACGATGGAACCGCCGAAACCGGCCTCTCGGAGCTGACGCGTCGCTCCGACGCCGTCGAGGTCCGGCATCTGAACGTCCATCAGCACCAGGTCGACGGGCCGGCGATGGTGAGCGGCCTCGCGCACGAGTCTGACGACGTCGTGGCCGTTGGTCGCCGACGTGACAGTCGCGCCAAAGCTTTCCACGATCCCGGAGATCAGCTTCCGGTTCATGGGGTTGTCCTCACCGAGGAGGATGTGGCACGACCGAAGCCTCCGGTGACGCATCGGTAGCGGGGCGAGGACGTCGCATCGCGAGTCCCAGTTTCTCGCCCCCGAGGGAGTGCGGGATGGCCGGCCGGTCTCGACGACGGGTCCATTGATCCGTCGCACGCCTTCGAGCGGCCCGCAGGCGACCGAGACGCGGAACACACTGCCTTCCCCCGGCGTGCTCTCGACGCGGATGCGTCCGCCGAGCCGGCGCGCGAGCCGTTCGGAGATCGTGAGTCCCAGACCCGTCCCGCCGCGCTCGCGGGTGGTCGACCTGTCACCCTGCGAGAAGTCTTCGAAGATGCGTGCGATCTGCTCCTCCGTCATTCCGACGCCCGTGTCGGCCACTTCGATTTCGAGTCGACGCTCGTCTTCGGCGAATCCCGGGGCGCCGCCCGGTCCGAGCGGTGGCCCGGCACCGACGCCGCGCGACAGGAGTCGCGCACGGACCGATACGGTGCCCGAGTCCGTGAACTTCACCGCGTTGCCGATGAGATTGACGAGGATCTGGCGCGTGCGAGTCG